>NZ_WHOC01000157.1:0-96884 GCF_013141785.1 Paenibacillus germinis | reverse complement strand
AAAGGGGTTCTGCAGCATGTAAACAGGCTTGGTGTGATTTGGTTTGACGCTCATACTGACGTTAACACCGAGGAAACAACGTACTCTGGCAATATACATGGTATGTCCTTAGCCGTTGCACTAGGTTATGGTCACCCGGACTTGGTATCCATCGGTGGTATTGAAGCGAAGCTAAGACCGGAGAATGTGGTCATTATCGGAGCTAGATCCATTGATCAAGGCGAAAGAGCGTTCCTGAAGGAAAAAGGCATTCGTGTATTCACTATGCATGATATTGATCGAAACGGCATGAAACAGGTGATGGAAGAAGCGCTTCAGATCGTAACCAACGGAACAGATGGTGTTCATCTTAGCCTTGATTTGGATGGGATGGACCCTGGAGAAGCCCCAGGTGTCGGCACTCCCGTTTCCGGTGGTATGTCTTACAGGGAAAGTCATTTTGCGATGGAGATGCTGTATGAGCGGAATGTTCTTGTCTCCGCTGAGTTTGTCGAAGTGAATCCGATGCTGGATCAAAATAACAAAACAGCTAAAACAGCAGTAGAATTAATTGGCTCTGTGTTCGGAGAACGCATACTTTAAAAATAATACGCGAAGCTTATGCTTACGATGTAAGTTTTGTAATCAGAACTCTTAGGAGAGTGCCGTCATGACGAGCGAAACAACCAATATTATTAAGCAAACGGAAAAATATGGCGCACATAACTACCATCCGCTGCCGATCGTCATTTCGCGGGCTGAGGGCGTTTGGGTTGAAGATCCGGAAGGCAATCGGTTTATGGATATGTTAAGTGCCTATTCGGCTTTGAATCATGGACACAGACATCCCAAAATTATCGAAGCCCTTAAGGTTCAAGCGGACAAAGTAACATTGACGTCGAGAGCGTTTCATAACGATCAGCTTGGAGAATTTTATGAAAAGCTGTCTGCACTGACTGGGAAAAGTATGATACTTCCCATGAACACAGGAGCAGAAGCAGTAGAGACTGCCCTCAAAGCTGTGAGACGCTGGGCGTATAAGGTCAAGAAAGTTCCGGCGAATCAGGCGGAAATCATTGTCTGCGAAGGAAATTTTCACGGACGGACAATTACAGTGACTTCCTTTTCATCTTCGGACGAGTATAAAGAAGATTTTGGTCCCTTTACGCCTGGCTTCAAAATCATTCCTTATGGAGACTTAGATGCTTTAAAACAAGCCATAACATCGAATACAGCCGCTTTTCTGGTAGAGCCGATTCAAGGGGAAGCTGGGATTGTCATTCCAAGTGAAGGTTTCTTGCAAGAAGCCTATCAGCTGTGTAAACAAAATAACGTTCTCTTCGTAGCGGATGAGATTCAAACAGGATTTGGAAGAACAGGAAAGTTGTTCGCCTGTGAGTGGGAATCTGTAAAGCCAGATGTTTATATTATGGGGAAAGCGCTGGGTGGCGGTGTATTCCCGATTTCAGCAGTTGCCGCGAATGAGGATATTCTCGGCTTATTTAATCCCGGATCGCACGGATCCACCTTCGGTGGAAATCCTTTAGGCTGCGCCGTTGCTATTGCCGCAATGGATATACTTGAGAAAGAGAAATTGGTTGAACGATCGTATGAATTAGGGGAATATTTCATTGAAAATCTGCGCATGATCGAAAGTGCGCATATTAAAGAGGTACGAGGCCGCGGATTGTTTATTGGAGTTGAATTGAACGAGCAGGCGCGTCCGTATTGTGAAAAAATGAAAGAGCTTGGCATCTTGTGCAAAGAAACGCATGAAACAACAATTCGATTTGCGCCACCCCTTACGATCTCGAGGGAGCAATTAGATTGGGCACTTGAACGCATTAAGCTAGTCTTTTAATTGAGGGTAAGGGGAAAGGAAGGGGAGTATCATGTCGGCTCGTAAACAACTTAGTATTATTCAAGTGCCTTTTGGACTTGGAACCGGTCGTCCGGGAACGGAAGATGGTCCGGAAAGCATGATTCAAGCAGGCTTAATTCGCCAAATTCGGAAAACGGAGTATGAGCTCGCAGGTGAATATATGGTGAGATGTCCACTGCCTTCTGTTGTTTCTTCGAAGGATGAACAGGTGAAACATCTCCCTGAAGTGAAAGAGATGAGCAAGCTGGTAGCGAAGCAAGTCTCGCAAGCTATTCAAAATGGCACCGTTCCTCTAGTGTTGGGCGGCGATCATAGTGTATCGATCGGGGTACTTGCAGGGCTAACATCCCAGTTCTCGAACTTAGGCGTCATTTACTTTGACGCTCATGTTGGTCTGAATACCGAAGAGGCTAGTCCGACTGGGTACTTTAACAGGATGTCATTAGCGGTGGCTCTTGGTAAAGCTCGATTGAAGTTAGGAGATATTTCAAGCTCTGATACTTTGATTAAAAAGGAGAATGTAGTCATCATTGGCGTTCGCGATGTGGAACCTGATGAGCGAGAACTGATTGTGACAGAAGGAATTTCTTGCTTCACGATGCATGACATCGATCGGATGGGTATAGAGAAGGTCATTGAAAAGGCGCTGCAAATTGCCGGACATGGAACCGACGGTATCCATATCAGCTTCGATGCAGATTGCTTAGATCCGTTAGAAGCACCCGGGGTCGGAATGCCGATGCCAGGAGGACTGACTTATCGCGAAGCGCATTTTGCCTGTGAACTGCTAGCGGAATCAGCTCGAATCGTCTCCATTGACGTTGTTGAGATTAATTCGATGTTAGATGAAAGCAGACGCACTGCGCGGCTTGCTATTGGTCTGATCGCTTCGCTGCTCGGGAAGCGAATTTTGTGAAAAAAGCCGCTGCAAGTGGATCAGATAAATAGAAAAACGTCCTAATCTTCTCGCAGTTCTCAACTGGAGAAAATGGGACGTTTTTTTCATTGGGGCTGCCAGCTTTTGTAATGCTTTTTAGCCAGAATATATAAGAGTGTGTTCAGACCAAAGGTTAAGAGATAGACAGGAAACGAGTAAATAAGCTGCCAACCATAATATTGAAACACCGAGAAGGTGACAGCAAGAGCTTCAAAGCCAACAGAGGCAATCGACCAAACCAGGATGTGTATAAACTGAAAAGGAGCACGAATTGGATACTTGTCATAGAAATACACATAGAAATACCCAACTAGAGGAAAAGGAATCGTGTAAAGCAGAAAATCGAACAAATCATAGTTTGGGGTATCCATAATATCATACACATTATAGGGATAAGAGGAAGATAAGATATTATCGACAGCTCGTCCCAAATAAGAGTCGAAAATCATCATAAGCAGTGCGATGGGAAGTGGAATTCGCTTAGGGAGCATGCAATATAGCAGGATCAATGCGATCATAATGATCGTAGCAAAGCCTTCGTTTGCGTCAAAAGTAACCGGTGGAATTAAGATCATACAGGTTGTTTGTCCCTACCTTTCAACCATCGAAGTACGTACATGAGTCCCACAGTAGAAACGATAAAAGTTAGCCAAACTATAAGTGACCACCAAAATTTCCAATGCACGATATATACATAACCGGCAAGCTCCATAACTATATGCATACTTGCTAATATAAAGGTATAAACACTAGTGAGAATCACGCGCTGCCACTTACGACTCATTTTTAAATAAAAATGCAGAAACCAAATCATAGACATAGGAAATAATAATAAATAATAGAACATGGTATCCCAAAATATTTGGTAGGTGCGATAAGGAACAATCAGCTGTAAATTCCTTACTACAATTTCAGAAAAGTCTTCCCCGAACAGTGAGACCCAAAACCAATAGACTAAGACCTCGAAGAGATTCATGTTTTTTTTAACATATACATAAGAGATGAATAGAAGTAGAAATAAACTTGTATTAATGACTGAGAACATAGGCGTATTTGTATTCCTTTGCATACGGATTTAACAAGTAAAAGTAGTGTTACCCATCTTGAGTGATTCTATGAGACAAAAAAAGTCAGAGCCTCGCCCAATTGGGCAAGGACCTGACTTTTTATTTTTTATTCAAGTTAAGATATTAGTTTCCTTTATGAAGCAAATGCGAGCGGTATACATATTCGAAAAGGAACTCGAACGCTTCGAGATGGCGCTTAGCTTCAAAAGCATTCGCTCCCCAGGCATAAATGCCATGCTTACGCAGCACGATACCAGGAATTCGCGGAACAATCGCACCTTCCACCAGCTCGGCGATACGAGGAATTTCAGCGTAATTGGGTAAAATGGGAATTTCGATCTGAGCTTCCTCATCCCAAATATTGAACGCCTTAATAAGTTCAACACCGTCTACAGGTATGCTTTTACGCTCCCAATACAGTTCAGAGATCAAATTATTGAATATCGTATGTACATGAAAAATGGCGCCTGCGCCTGTTAAACGATAGATTTCACTATGAATCAAGGTTTCTGCCGATGGCTTCAGGCTTGTAGCTTCCGTCGGTTGCCCTTTCTCATTCACGAGTAGAAAATCCTCAGGTGTTTGCACGGATTTATCTCTACCGCTTGAGGTGATAGCGAATGTGAATGCGTCAGGCTCGAAGCCTCCTACTCGAACAGACAGATTGCCACTCGTTGCAGGAAACCATCCTCTGGCCGCTAAATTAGCTTTAATATCACGTAAATCAGCGAATGCACGCTGCTTGTCTTCCAGTAAAATACTCATACTACAGGTTCAGCCTCCAATTGCTTCATAATATCAAAGAAAGTATCGAATGGGTGATACGGATAGTCTAGCTGCTTACACATATCGATGAGATGAGAGCGAGCAAAGATCGTATCGACCAGCTTTGCACCCTCGAAATCCGTAATACTATCACCGATGATAATTCGTTCATATCGATTAGCGTCATAAGAGCGTATAATACTTGTTTTGCACATCCCACAGTCTGTTGCACAATGCTCGTCACAACGATTTGGCCACAAAATCTCAATGGTGTTTCCTTCAAATGTGCTGGCATTGCAGTAAATATGCTCTCTAGGGATTGCAAAGGGCTTCAGCAGCGGATAGATAAAAAAATCGATGCCGCCGCTCGTAATCAAAAGCTTGATATTCTGTTCTTTACAATAATCTACGAATTCTTTGAATCCATCACGAATCACTGCGTTATTGATTGCATATTCGACAATCTCATCCTTACGGGAAGTAGGGAGGAGGGCGAACATGTCACCAACACCTTGACGTATGGATATACTTTTGTCCAAAATTCGTTCTACGATGGCTTCCCAACCAGCTGGGTTGAAATGCTTCATGATGGCAACGATATTATCGTTCACGGTAATGGTACCGTCAAAGTCGCAAAAAATAATGCGTTCCTTACTCATTCTCTACTCCCCCAAGTATCGATAGCTGATTGTAACTCTGGATGTGTTCGAGCATAATCTTGAAGTGTAATTCCTTGCATGGTTGCATCAATCGCCTGACGGAAGGCTTGCCCACCCGCAATCGTACCGAGTGGATGTCCATGGATGCCTCCACCTGCATTGACGATGACATCCTTGCCGAAATCACGCAGAATAAGCGGGACAAGTCCAGGGTGAATGCCTGCGGAAGGGACTGGAAAGCTTGCCGCTAGTTTCAATTGTACATCGGCAGGAGCGTTATAGGTGTAATCTTTTCGTAAATCATCAGTTAGAAGAGCGTGCTTAATTGCCATGTTCTCTTCCCTAGGCATAACGACTGATCCATAAGGAGAAGGGAACAGCACTAAATCTGCTCCGGCCAAACGCATGAGCTTACCAAGAAGCACAGAAGCGGATATCCCATAGTGCGGTGACGGATAAGTCGCACCTGCCATGGCAGGATGAGCCATGATGGGAATCGTTATTTCCGGATCCGAGCTTAATTCATGCAGCGTATCGAAACCGTAAGCTAATACATTAAATAGTAAAGCGTTAGCTCCAGCTCCGATTGCTTTCTTGGCTTGAGCTGCAAGCTTGGATGTAGGTCCGGTTAAATTGACAGCATAAAGCAGCTTTTGACCTGTTTCCTTGGTGGCTTGTGCAGCTGCTTCCAGGCAAATCTCGATCCGTTTCTCCAATGGTGTTAATGGATTTTCAAACAAAATCTCATCGTCTTTAATGAGATCCACACCGCCGGCTGCTTGCAAATAAAATTGTTCGCGCAGAGCGGGAAGCTCATACCCGACAACCGATTTAAAGATACTCATTAATAAGGGGCGATCATGGACACCAAGGAGATCTCGCACACCTTGCATACCGAATTTGGGACCTGAGAAGCCTGATAAGAAGTCAGATGAGAAGGATAAGTCAATTAGCTTTATTTTGCCGTCCATCGACAGCTTTCCGAATACGGTGACCAACAAGGCAGGGATGTCCCTGCTGAAGTTAATATCTGGATATGCGATTGTGATATCGGCATAGCGGTTTGAAATAGTTTCTCCCTGAGTGGGCTCATGCACTTCAACCGAAATGACTTTCCCTAAATGTTTCTCCATTTGGGCTTTTTGCGCTTCCGGCAGTTCGGTCCAGCTGCCAACCGTAAGGCCGACAGCGATGCTTGTTGCTTTTTTATGAAAATCGGCTTTCTCATCGAAACTCCGATAGGTGGCTAGACAATATGCGTTCATCGTAAACATTCACCTGCTTTTGATAGAATTAGACCTCATGAAATTAGGAGGATTTCGCTACGGGGCTTGGCGCAGCAATTTGTTCGCCCATTTCTTTGGCTCGCTCCGCAGAACGAAATACCGCTTGTGAGATAGCTTCGCTAAACTGAAAGCGATCCAACGCTTCTATAGAAGCTTGCGTTGCCCCATTTGGCGAGGTGACCTTGCGACGAAGCTCAGCAGGATTTTCTTGCGTAAGCTGAACCATATGCGCGGCTCCGAGCACCGTCTGAAGTGTTAATTGATGTGCATCTTCTGCGGAAAGGCCGCCATCGATACCAGCTTTGATCATGGCTTCCATGAAATAGTAGACATAGGCAGGTCCGCTGCCGGATACGCCTGTCAGAATTTCTAATTTCTCTTCCTCCACGATCGTTACAGTACCAACGGCTTCAAACATTTGAGTAGCAACTTGTTTGAATGTAGCATTGACCTTGGAGGAGAAGCTCATTCCTGTAGCGCCTAGACCAATTGTGCTGGACGTATTGGGCATCGTGCGAACAATCGGCATATTGGTTTGCAGCAGAGCTTCTGTTTTTGCGATAGAGAGCCCAGCAATGACAGAAACGAGAAGCTGCTGTTCGTTCAAAAGCGGCTGCAGCTCGGCGAAGGCTTTCTCCACATCCTTAGGCTTCATGCAGAGAACGACGACATCAGCAACACGAAGAAAAGTTTCCTTCGTTAACGGGTCTGACGTTGCTTGTAGACCGTATTCCGATCGTAGAAAAGCTAATCTGTCTTGATCTGAGCGATTCATCACATATATATTTTGGGGATCAGCGACTTTTGTTTCAATGAGTCCGCGGATGATTGCTTCCGCCATCGAACCAGCGCCGACAAAGGCAATTTTGGTTTGGGATAAAGTAGTGGACATCGTACATTCCTCCTTGAATTTAGAATCGTTATTCGCGTATTTGTCCGCTTCCATAAACGCGGTATTTGGTTGAAGTTAAAGCTGGTAGACCCATGGGTCCGCGAGCGTGAAGCTTTTGGGTGGAGATGCCGATTTCCGCTCCGAAGCCAAATTCAAAACCATCGGTGAAGCGAGTCGAAGCGTTGTGATAAACAGCCGCTGCATCAACTTCCTGTAAGAATCTTTCGGCATTAGCCGCATCTTCCGTCACGATACATTCGGAGTGCATCGTCCCGTATTCACGAATATGAGCAAGGGCTTCATCGAGATCCTTCACAACTTTGATGTTAAGAATGTAGTCCCCATACTCGGTTTTCCAATCTTCAATTTCGGCAACTTGCATACTAGGTACTAACTCACGAGCTCGTTCGTTTCCTTTGAGCGCTACATGCGCACCTTTGAAAGCCTCTGCAATGGCACTTAAATGCTTTTCTGCAATAGACTCATGCACAAGTAATGTTTCCATGCTATTACAAACAGAAGGACGTTGAGCTTTGGCGTTGATCCCGATGCGAACGGCCATATCGAGCTGTGCACTTTCATCTATAAAAGTATGACATACACCTGCACCTGTTTCAATGACAGGAACAGAGGCGTTATTGACAACATTTTGAATAAGTGAATGCCCGCCTCTTGGAATGAGCACATCGATGAGTCCATTTAATTTCAGCATTTCATCTACAGAACTGCGGTCTGCGCTTAGAATCAGTTGAAGTGCGTCAGCGGGAATGGCTGATCGGCTTAATGCACCGTGCAGAACTTCAACGATTTTCTCATTGGAAAATAAAGCCGAAGAACCGCCACGCAGAACGACTGCGTTGCCTGTCTTGAGACACAAACCTGCTGCATCAACGGTCACGTTTGGTCTTGCTTCATATATAATGCCGACCACGCCAAGGGGCACACGGATTTTGCGAATGCGCAGACCGTTTGGACGTTCAAATGCTTCCAAAGTATCCCCAACAGGATCTGGGAGCTCGGCTATTTGGCGCAGACCTTCAGCGATCGCTGCGATGCGGGATTCATTTAGGGCTAAACGGTCGAGCAGGGAAGCGCTTGTGCCTAATTCTTTGCCTCGCTGCAAATCTTTGGCGTTCGCTTCGATAATCGCCTGCTGCTCCGTCACAAGGCTATCTGCCATAAGGAGGAGTGCCGCATTCTTTTGTTCAGTTGTCAGATTACCCATCGTCTGGGCAGCTTGTTTGGCTAATTTAGATTTTTGAACGACTTCACTCATGGGAAGATCGACCTCCTGTTTGGAATAATGAATGGCAATGCGTAAGTATATGCTCTACAGATCGTTCGTATTGACTGCCGTCTCGGCGTTCTTTACATTCTACTACACGCTCATTTGCTTTCTTGCCGACTGTTATTCGCAGAGGGAAGCCGAGCAGATCCGAATCATTGAATTTAACGCCAGGACGTTCATCCCGATCATCCCATAGGACGGAGTAGCCTGCCCTAATTAACGTTGTATAAATCTCTTCGGATAATTTCATTTGAATTTCATCCTGAACATGAACGGTCAGTAGATGAATGGTAAAAGGCGTAATGGACTCAGGCCATATAATGCCTCGTTCATCATAGTTTTGCTCGATAATGGCAGCTAGCACACGAGAGACACCAATGCCATAGCAGCCCATAATGATAGGCTCGGAAACCCCGTTCTCGTCGCTGAATGTTGCGCCAAGGGAACTGCTGTATTTGGTGCCGAGCTTAAATACGTGGCCAAGCTCTATCCCTTTCGCAAAAGAGAGCTCGTGCCCACAATGGGTACATAACTCACCTTGGGCGACGTTGCGTACGTCATGATAAGATATTGGTCCTAAATCGCGTTCGACATCCACATGTACCAAATGGAAATCGGGCTCATTGGCTCCGACGACAGCATCCTTCAAGCCCATGATAGAAGAATCAGCGATGATTCTCACATTCTGGAGTCCAATTGGACCGATAAATCCGGCAATGGATCCTAACTTCTCAATGTCATCTTCGGAAAGCATGGAAACCTGGGCAGCCCCAATGGCTTGCTTCAGCTTGATCTCATTTAATTCATAATCCCCTCGCAGGAGGACAATAACTGGCGTTCCATCTATATGTAAAGCAACAGATTTAATGATCTGATTGGCATCTATTTGTAGAAATTGACTTAGCTGCTTGATGCTTGTCACTTGCGGCGTGTGAACTTTCACTGGTTGGGAAGCTGGTGAAATGGTATCGGTTTTTCGTTGTTCCGGTAGCGTTCCAATTGCTTTTTCAATATTTGCAGCGTATTGGCAGGCGATGCAGTGGACGATTGTATCCTCACCAACGTCAGCCAGGGCCATGAATTCATGGGTATCTGTACCGCCGATAGCGCCGGAATCGGCTTCAACCGCTCGGAACTGCAATCCGCATCGTGTGAAAATTTTAACATAAGCGTCATACATGCTTTGATAGCTAACATCTAGCCCGCTTTCCGTACGGTCGAAGGAATAGGCATCCTTCATGAGGAACTCTCGTCCGCGGAGCAGACCGAATCGGGGTCTACGTTCATCGCGATATTTCGTTTGAATCTGATATAACGTGACAGGCAGCTTCTTGTAGGAGTGAATCTCGACCTTTACGATCGTCGTGATAACTTCCTCATGAGTAGCTCCTAGTGCAAACTCTCGGCCGTTCCGATCTTCCAAACGCATCAGCTCAGGACCATAAACGTCCCATCTGCCTGAGGCCTTCCACAGTTCGGAAGGGTGAAGAGCTGGCATTAGCATTTCCTGTGCACCGGCTGCATCCATTTCCTCTCGGACAATTTGTTGTATGTTTTGCAGGGCTTTAAGACCTAAGGGTAAATAGGAGTAGATACCACTGGAGAGCTGTCGTATTAATCCCGCACGCAGCATCAGTCGATGGCTGGCGGCTTCTGCATCTCCCGGAACGTCCCGAAGGGTTGGGTTTAGCAATCGTTGTTGTCTCATAGCCCAGAGAGCCTCGCTTTCTTCATTAGGTTAAAGGAACCCATTCATCTCGGTGAATGACTTCGATTCGGGCAACTTCCACACGTTTCTGGACCTCGTCGGTCGATAGGCCTGCTGCGGCTTGCACTTGCCAAGCCGCGTAATTGACGACGCCGCGGCCTAGCAGCGCGCCTTCGATACTGAGCACCTCGACGACGTCGCCGGGGTGGAAGTCCCCTGCAGCGCCTGTGATGCCGGCAGGAAGCAAGCTCTTGCCACCGCTGAGCAGCGCCGCTTTGGCGCCTTGGTCAACGATGATTTGCCCTTGGGGCAGCGAGTGGAAGCCGACCCATTGTTTCTTCACCGGCAGGTTGTTCAGAACCGTGTCGAAGTACGTGCCCTTGCCGCTGCCATCCACGGCATGCGGCAAATCACCGGGCTCGAGTACGCGCCCGATGAACACCGGTACGCCCCCGCGCATCGCGATGCGGGCGGCCTCGACCTTCGAGCGCATGCCGCCGGTGCCGACCGCGCTCCCAGCACCCCCAGCGAAGCTGAACAGCTCATCGCTGATGGCGTCCACGCGATCGATACGCTGCGCGTTCGCGTTTTTGCGGGGATCGTCCGTGTACAGGCCGTCCATGTCCGTAATGATGATCAATTTGTTCGCTTTGACCAAATTGCCAACCAAGGCCGACAACGTGTCATTGTCGCCGAATTTCAATTCATCCACCGCGACGGTGTCGTTCTCGTTAATGATCGGCACGACGCCACGCTGCAGCAGCTCGTCGACCGTCATCAGCGCGTTCTGCACGCGCTTGCGGTTAGAGAAGTCGTACCTTGTGAGCAAAATTTGCGCCACGCTGATGCCGTGTGCCGCAAATGCTTCGTGGTACGCCTGCATAAGTAGCGCTTGGCCGACAGCGGCTGCGGCCTGCTTTTCGTGCAGCACCTTTGGCCGCGTGCGGTAGCCAAGGGAGGTGAAGCCTGCGGCAACTGCGCCGGAGGTAACCAGCAGGACTTGATGTCCGTCCTGCTTCAATTGCGCCAGCTCCGACGCGAAAAAACGTATTTTATCCGGATTGAGGCCCCCGGTATCTGAAGTTAAAGAGCTGCTGCCGATTTTGACGACGATTCGCTGAGTCATATCGATCCCATCCTTTGATTTACATGTTTGTAGATACAAAAAAGACTCCCGTCCTCATAACATAAGGACGAAAGTCTGTAGCTTCCGCGGTACCACCTTAGATTGGCGCACACCGATTCCGGCTGCACCCAACTCTAGATTCCCTAAATAACAGCAGGGCACTGTTCAACTCATCGTTGACTGTTCAGGGGCGGGTTCGGAGTCGGTTCACGGCAAGCTCTCTCAGTCAATGGAGCTTACTCTCTGTTTACGTGCTTAACGGTTCCTACTATTCCCATCATAACATTGCGATATAGAAGTTTTGGCTGGTCGGTGACTTCGTCACCTGCTCGCCTATGCATCCTATGAGAACTTCTTTTTTTATTCTATCTAGAATAGCACGCAGTACAAGCGTTTGTAAAGAAGCAGCAGCCTCTATATTTTCTACTTATCCAAATAGATTCAGCTTACCGATTCGTTGCACGGCTTCAGCTAATCGTTCTTCAGAGGATAAAAGGCCAAGCCTTACATAACCTTCTCCGTGTGTTCCGAAGCCAACGCCTGGGGCGACGACAACCTTCGCTTCTTGCAAAAGCAAATCGGCAAGACTCTGTGAGGTGTGTCCTTTGGGAACGGGTAGCCAGGAGAAGAAAGACCCCTGTGAAGGGCGTGCATGCCAGCCGATACTGGTAAGAGCTGCATAAAGGGCATTGCGGCGGCTCTCGTAAACATCACGCAGCTCAGTAACACAATCTTGCGAAGCTGTGAGAGCTGTTGCGGCTGCCACTTGAATACCGCCGAACAACGAGCAGTAGTAATGATCCTGCATCAAGTTAATAAGGCGGATAACTTCTCGGTTCCCTAAGGCAAAACCTACACGCCAGCCAGCCATGTTGTACGTTTTGGAGAGGGTATAGAACTCGATACCCACTTCTTTGGCACCTGGTGTCTGCAAGAAGCTGACAGGCTTCTGACCGTCGAATCCTATCGCGCCATAGGCGAAATCACTTGCGACGACAACACCATGCTTGTGCGCGAATTCGACCGTTTCTTCATAAAAGGAAGCGGGAGCCGTAGCACCTGTTGGGTTGTTCGGATAATTAATGAACATCAGCTTCGCGCGGTTCAAATCGGATTCTTTGAGCTGTGAGTAGTCAGGTAGAAAGTTGTTTTCTTCTCGCAAGGGCATGAATGCCATTTCGGCGCCGGCAAGAGCAACCCCGGACCAGTAATCCGGGTAGCCAGGATCAGGAACCAGACATACATCTCCTGGATTAAGCAAGCATTGAGCTATCTCGATTAGTCCTGTTTTACCGCCAAAAAGAATCGCAACTTCCGTTTCAGGATCAAGATCTACGTTGTGATCCTCCTTATACCTTTGAGCAATGGCTTGTTTCAGAAATGGAAATCCGCTGAAGGGCGGATATTTATGATACAACGGATTAGCAGCCGCTTCTTGTATGGATGACACGATATGCGGAGGCGTAGGGCGGTCAGGATTACCTTGGCCGAGATTAATGACGTCATGACCCGCAGCAATTTGTTCATTTGCTTTGCGTACGAGTGTTGCAAAAAATTGAGTTGGAAGTCCATTCATACGTTCAGCTGGCTGTATCGTAAAAGGGCTTGTTGTAGGGGATATTTTAGTCACGTTTTAATTCACACTCCGGAGGTCGGGATTTTAATTAATAACCTTAATGTAACATGATTAATCTTTTTTTCATAGTGATGAAAATAATCGATTTTACATCAAGCAGCCAATATCATAAAGTTAGTTCATAAGTTAAGGAAAGGTGCTGAAGACCATGTCGGACAACACACTAGTGGCTCAAGTTTTTTTACAGGAATCCATACGTGCATTTGAAAATATGAAGAAGCTGGCGGATAAAGCTTTCGCACAAACGGAAGATGCTCATTTTTATCTAACGTTAGATGAGGAGTCGAATTCGTTAGAATTGTTGATCAAGCACATGCACGGGAACATGTTGTCACGGTGGACAGATTTTTTAACAACGGATGGGGAAAAAGAAACACGGCAGCGAGACGATGAATTTGAAAGCAGTCAATACACGCGGGATGAGCTTATTTCCTTTTGGGAGGAAGGCTGGAAGGCTCTGTTTGATACACTGCACGCACTCACGCCGGATGATGTTCTTAGGACCGTTCAAATTCGAGGCGAAGGGCATTCTGTGCTGCAAGCCATTCAGCGACAAGTGTCTCATTATGGCTACCATGTGGGGCAAATCGTTCTGCTCAGTAAACATTGGGCTAATCATCATTGGGAGACTTTAAGTATAGCAAGAGGACAGTCCAAAGCGTTCAAACCATCTTGAGTTCCATTGAGTTCAAACTTAAATTAGACTACTATAAAGATATATTGGTAATTTGCCGCCCGAAAGGAGTCATCTTAGTATGTCTGAATCACAATTACTTCACATTGCACTTATTCAAATGGATATTCAAATCGGTGAACCCGATACGAACTTTGCTCAATTGGAGAAGCTTCTACATCAAGCGGTTAGTGGAGATCAAAAGCCTGATGTGATCGTATTTCCCGAGATGTGGAATACAGGCTACGCCTTGACGGAGATTCAGCAGTTGGCTGATCCTAACGGTGTTAGGACGAAAGCCTTTTTGAGTGACTTTTCCCGGACCCATCGTGTCAATATCATAGGCGGCTCAATTGCTGATAAAAGAGACGATCGTGTTCTGAACACGATTTATGCCTTTGATCGCGAAGGGGTGGAAACAGCGGAGTATTCCAAAATCCACTTGTTCCGTCTTATGGACGAGGAAAAGTTTCTACATAGCGGTGATCAGCTTGGCCGATTTGAGCTTGAAGGCGTTCCGGCTGGCGCGATGATTTGCTATGACATTCGTTTCCCTGAGCTTGCTCGCAAATTAGCTCTGGATGGGGCAAGGATTTTATTCGTACCAGCGGAATGGCCGCACCCACGTTTGCACCACTGGCGTACGCTGCTCATGGCCAGAGCCATTGAGAATCAGATGTATGTTGTTTCCTGTAATCGTGTTGGGACTAGCGGAACGACGAATTTCTTTGGGCACTCGATGGTTATTGATCCTTGGGGTGAAGTGCTGGTGGAAGGCGATGAGAGCGAAGCGATTTTGCATGCGACCATCGACCTAACGGAAGTTGTGCGGGTTCGCGCTAAAATTCCGGTCTTTGAAGACCGCCGTCCACATTTGTATTAGTCTAAATAAAAAATGTACCTGCACCTATTTGATTTTTTGTCGGTTTTTCTGTAAACTAAAGCCAATTGAATGATCAATTGTGGCTGTGAAGGATGAATAGTACTTGAACAACTTCAAGTTCAGCGAGCTGGGGACGGTGAAAGCCCAGATTGAAGCTCAAGGAAAAGGCTATCCGGAGCCAATACGATAAAGGGGATACGCTGCTTTATGGGTGTATCAACTAGGGTGGAACCGCGGGTGCGTAAGGCTCTCGTCCCTAGGCATTATTTGATGCCTTTGGATGTTGAGCTTTTTTTGCGTCTGCTCATATCCAAATGGTCGTCAAAGGTCATTGACCTATTAACGAGAAGCTGAAGGAGCGAATGAACAATGAGCGTTACTATGGATCAAGTTGTAGCATTAGCGAAGCACAGAGGTTTTGTATTCCCAGGTTCAGAAGTGTATGGTGGTTTAGCTAACACTTGGGATTACGGTCCACTTGGTGTCGAGCTGAAAAACAACATCAAGCGTGCTTGGTGGAAAAAATTCATTCAAGAATCCCCTTATAACGTGGGTCTTGATGCGGCAATTCTGATGAACCCGCAAGCTTGGGTAGCATCCGGCCACGTAGGTAATTTCAACGATCCAATGATCGATTGCAAAAGCTGTAAAGCTCGTCACCGCGCGGATAAATTGATTGAAAATAAACTGGCTGAGAAAGATATCGAAATCATCGTTGATGGCATGACGTTTGACGATATGATGAAGCTTATTGTAGAGCATAACATCGTTTGTCCGGATTGCGGCAGCAAGGATTTCACGGAAATCCGTCAGTTCAACCTGATGTTCAAAACCTTCCAAGGCGTAACGGAAGCTAGCTCTAACGTCGTTTACTTGCGCCCGGAAACCGCACAAGGGATTTTCGTCAATTTCAAGAACGTTCAACGCACGATGCGCAAAAAGATGCCATTCGGTATCGGCCAAATCGGTAAAAGCTTCCGTAATGAAATCACACCTGGTAACTTTACATTCCGTACTCGTGAATTTGAACAAATGGAGCTTGAGTTTTTCTGTAAGCCCGGCGAGGATATGAAGTGGTTCGAGTACTGGAGAAGCTTCTGCCATAACTGGCTGTTGTCCCTAGGTGCCAAAGCGGATAACCTTCGCCTTCGCGATCACAACGACGATGAGTTGTCCCATTACAGCAATGCGACAACGGACATCGAGTACAAATTCCCGTTCGGCTGGGGCGAGCTATGGGGTATCGCGGATCGTACGGATTTTGACTTAAAACAGCACATGGAGCACTCGGGTGCAGACTTCAACTATATTGATCCAGAAACAAACGAGCGTTACATTCCTTACTGCATCGAGCCTTCTCTTGGCGCAGATCGCGTTACGTTAGCGCTTCTGATCGATGCTTTCGAAGAGCAAAAGCTTGAAGGTGACGACAGTCGTACGGTGCTGCACTTCCATCCTGCACTGGCACCGATTAAAGCAGCTATTTTCCCGCTTTCCAAAAAGTTGAATGAAGGCGCGCAGGCTGTATTTGCAGATCTTGCGAAGCATTTCATGGTTGATTATGATGATACAGGTTCTATTGGTAAAAGATACCGCCGTCACGATGAAATCGGTACACCATTCTGTATCACATACGATTTTGAGTCCGAGACAGATGGTCAAGTAACGGTACGTGACCGTGATACAATGGAACAAAAACGGATCCCAATTTCCGAATTAAAAGCGTTCATTGAGAATTCACTTCAATTTTAATAATAAGCCCCCTGTGAGAACGTCGATTGACGTGATGACAGGGGGCTTTTTTTAGATAACATAATCCAAGATTTCGCTGTAAGGTACGTAGCGTGTTACTCCCTGGAGAGGCGGGCTGTATACATGGATGGAAACAGCAGGCTCGTGGAAAGGGTTGCTTAACTGATGAATTTGCTCGCAAGGAGCTTCAAAATATTCACCTGACCCAATATAGTCATCTGTTTGGGCGACGGGATAGCCTTCTGAGTCCAAACGGTACTTGGTATTAACTAGCGTTCCCTTAACTAAACAAGCGGAGCCGATGGACGCGCCATGGTTATGAATCGCCGTTGCCTCTGAAGCAGGTATGTGAATCACAATAACTTCTAGATCTTTCGTGCTATAAACGACATTTCGACCATAGGGTAAATGTTTGGGTTCTGTTTTATAAACAGGCACCTCATGAAGTAAGTTGTCTAAGGATTGTAGGGCTGCTTTCAGCTGTTCTAATGAAGGTTCTTGCAATTTACAGAATGTCTGCTCAATTGCTCTTAATAATGTCATGGTTTTCCGCCTCCTGGGCTAATGCTATCTTTTTATCATTTATTATTGGGGAATGGATAAGTTTTATTTATATATCATATGCTTGTGGAGTTCAAAGGGTTAGAGGGATCTGTGGAATTTTAATCAATTTGGTCTGTAATCAGTCTGTGGACTGGGATTATTTCCTACTCTAGTGCGATTTCTTTAAGAGGCTGATATGTCAAAATTGGAAGTGTGGAGTGACGTTATAAAGAGAGGATGAGGCTAATGATGGTGGATGTTAAAGAACAAGACAAGAAAGCAATACTCGCCATTTTCGAGGCTCTTGGCAAAGCTTGGAATGAGCATAATGGGCAAGCGTTCGGCCAATGTTTTACAGAAGATGCGGACTATGTGACCTTCAACGGACAGCATATAAAGGGGCGCCAAGATATTGCGGAAATTCATCAGAAGCTGTTTGATGGTGTGTTAAGAGGTTCATCTATGGTGGATGGCGGTTCAATCAAGATCCGTTTTCTATCCCCCGATATGGCTGTTGCTCATTGTGTTGGAGCTGTTAAACTCAGATGGCAGAAAAAAGCGCCAAAGAACAGAGATTCCATCAATACAAATGTGCTTGTCAAAGAAAAAGGCGATTGGAAAATTGCAGCTTTTCACAACTGCCGCATCCAACCGCCGAATTTTATTCAAAAATGGTTTATGAAGTAATCGTGTTCGAAATGGTCTAAACCCGGAACGGCGGCAATTGTCTGCCATCGATATCCGTAAAGCCATACTGTTCCGCTAGGGTTCCTACTTCGAGAAGCTGACCTGCCCTTTGACTTACATGAGGATCGGATGCCAAAGCGACAACTGCGCGACCGATATATTCCACAGATTCCGTCGTGTGAAGTGCTTCGACTTTCATGAAATCGGGATCACCTGGTTCTAAGCCATAATGCTTATAAACTGCTTCCGTGCGCATCCAGCCAGGTGCTAATGTAAGCGCGGTTACATCGATATGGTTTGCTTTCAGATTTTGAGACATGGCGCGTGTCATATTCGCAACTGCTCGTTTCACCGTGTCATAAAAAACATTGATAGGGTAGTCGCCGCCAAAGTCGGAGTAGACACCTGTGTTTATCAGAAAACCACGATTTTGTTCGAGGAAAAAGGTAGACATCGCATACCGGCTTGAAACCATCTGAGCACGCAATCCTGCCTCGAACATTTTGTCCCAACGCGTCATCGGCTGCTCCCAAAAGGGAACGGAGAAATCGACATCATCATAATCCTCGTAACCGCCCCAAGCATTATTGACCACAATATCGAGTGTTCCTTGTTCTTGTTTAATGCGTTCGTATAAAGCTTTGACATCAGCGTCGATGGTATGGTCACAACGAACGGCGATTCCTAATCCACCGCGCTGTGTAACGGCTTCAGCGGTATCTTCAATTGTACCCGTGAGATCTATTCTCGTGGACTTCGCTCTGGTGCTGCGTCCTGTCACGTAGACAGTTGCCCCAGCTTCCCCAAGTGCTAACGCAATGCCGCGGCCGCCGCCTCGACTGGAACCAGTAACCAAGGCAATCCGTCCTTGTAGGTTTTTTGTTTGCATCGTTGTGCCTCCTTAGAGTTTTTTGCCAGAAAAACTGGCAGCATCATTCAATTCGTTTGCTCATTTTTAATGTTACATCGAATCCATGACAATTCTTGTCATAGTATTTTACAACACTGAAAAGATGTATCGTTCGACTCAAGGAGAGGATGTTTAAATGAGAAGGCATGTAGAAGATTCAAAAAAGAGATGTAAAAAGTACATCGAAAAATGATTGAATGATCATTTTTTTGCAGAACAGATGTAGATTGTACATCTAATCTGTCCATTTTCAAGGGAATTTCAATGTATTCGATCATTTATATGTACTTTTTGCATATATTCTCTCGATTACGCCGAAATAGTGTAAAATAGATGCACTATCTGCATCTGAATGTAAGGTGCCCACCATCACAACGGATACATTGAATCCGCATTTCAAGTCAATTCATTCCCGTATGCATGCTGCATGGCACGTATTTGATCCCGAATCCAATTCACCATCTCCAAGGGCTCTTCAACTAGGGCGTCCCTACCCAAACTGAGAAAATACTTCGAAAAGTACGTTAAATTACTTCGATGCATGTCTGTCACTAATAATCCAGAGCCATCGTCATAAAGTTCCACGCTATCATCCACTCCATTACTTCGTTCATAAGTTCTAACACCAGCTGGAGTCAGCTTCACCCGGAGCTTCATTGTCATGGGGCCTGCCTCACGCTCTTGACCTGCTAATAGCCAGTCACCAATCGAGTAGTGTTTGAAACTTTTGCTCAGATGTTCGATTTCGGCTCGTTCCAAGCTACGAATACGATCTGCACGAAATAAGAGAAATCCATCTTTTTGAAAGCAATAGGAGGGGAAATACCAGTAACCATTGGACGCGTAAATACCAATTGGCTGCACGACTCTTTCCGTAGTTCCATCCTTGGACGCGTATGTTATGCGTAATGGCCTTTCATCAATAGAAGCATCCAATAACTGCTCCAAGAAGGGGGAATCATGAGTTCGCATAGGCGTCCAAAAGGATACTCGATCTTTAAGTGCATCGATTCTCACCTTCGTATCCGTTGGGAGATAGTGATAGAACTTATTCAGAGCCGATGTTGATTCCGCAGCAAAAGGGAGCGCTCCATAATACTGGAGCGACTGAAAGGCGAAGAACATCGCAACAGCTTCTTGTTCGGAGAACAGAATCGGAGGGAGCATCCGCTTCTTTATTAAGCGATATCCCCCATGTGGGCCAAATTCGGTATACAGCGGCATACCCAGCTCGCTCAGCTCCTGTAAATCGCGGTGCATCGTGCGTTCGGAGACGCCGAATTCATCGGCCATCTCTTTCGTCGTGAACTGCATACGTTCGTTTACCGCCATCATCAACTGAATTAACCTTTGAGTTTTGTTCATTGCAGGTTATACCCCCTTGTACTAACCGATTGTTCGCATAACCTCTTTCATTGTGGAAACGAAAGCTTCGGCCGCTTTAGAGATGTATCTGCCTTTACGATAGGCAATAACGAGTGTGCGAGTAGGTCTGCCCTCAAGGGTGAGGTGTATAGGAGATAACTCACTGAAGCTTCTTTTAGAAATTAAATAAGGGACGAAACCTATTCCCATGCCTGCAGCGACGAGGGACTGAACCGTTTCCATATTACTGGACTCGAAGACAATATTAGGGGTAATGCCTGCTTTTTGGCATAGATCAAGTGTTAACTTGCGAAATCCTTGCCCTTTTTTCAAAGCGATGAAAGCTTCCTTCTCTAATTGTTCGATCCGAATAGGTTCTTTACTTGCTGCTAATCGATGCAGTGGAGGTACCGCGAGGACGATTTCTTCCTCCAACAACGTCTCATAAACGAGAGAATCCTCTCGCAAAGGCAAGGAGAGCAGTGAAATATCCGTTTGTCCATTCATAGTAAGTGTTTCTAAGTTAGAGGAGGTCTCTTCAACGAGTGTAATTTCAATATCCGGATAAGCCGCTTGGAAGACGGGAACTACAAAAGGCAGGATCGTTGAACCCGTAATTGGCATGCTGCCTACAACAAGGCGCCCCTTTTTCATTTGTGAAATGTCTTCCATTTCCTTCTTAAGCTGCTCGACCATGTCGAGGATTTTTTGTGATTTTTCAACAAAAAGAGAACCAGCGTGAGTAAGTTCAACGGAATTGGTGCTGCGCTGGAAAAGAAGGACGCCGATTTCTTTCTCTAGCTTGGATAGCTGCTGGCTTAGGGAAGGCTGGGCAATATGAAGTTTCTCCGCGGCGCGCGAGAAATTGCGTTCGATCGCGATTTGAATCGCATATTGAAGTTGACGTAATTCCATCGTAAGGTTCATCTCCTGATATGTAATAATCATAGCTAGTTTTATTGGTACAACCTATAAAGTATTAAAGATAATATACCAGATTTTAAGCTTTGATATAAGAAAACCCCGATCGAGGACACTCATTAGATGAGCAACCGTGTTTTAGAGGTACAAGCAAAAGCAGTCTGCGGACAAAATCCACAAACTGCTTTTTAAATTAAAGTATAGGATTATCTAATAAGTAATGTTAACTGCCTCTTCTACCTGTAACCAAGTTGAATACCAATGATATGACGGCCAAAACGAGCAGAAGATGGATTAAATTCCCTCCGATATCAAACCCAATTCCTAAAGCCCACAGGACGAGAATCACAACGAAAATGGTCCAAAGCATAGTAACACATCCTTTTCAAAATGTCATAATTGCTTATGCAAGTTACTAACCACCTTTATTAAATTCGAATCATCCTATAGGAATAATCTATGAAGCTTATAGTTATTATATCTTGGAGCTATGACGTTATCCGTGCTAAACTACGTTATGAGGGTAAGACATTAACAATTAGAGCGGATAATGACATGAGGTGACTGGATATGAGTAAAAAGACAATGTTTCAGAAGATTTGGGATAATCACGTTATTAACCAGGAAGAAGGCAAGCCCAGCGTAATCTATATTGATTTGCAGCTGGTACATGAAGTAACTTCACCGCAAGCTTTTGAAGGCCTTCGTTTATCGGGTCGCAAAGTTCGCAGACCGGATCTTACGTTTGCAACGATGGATCATAACGTTCCTACGAAGGATCGTTTCAACATCACAGATCCTATTTCCAAACAACAAATTGATACACTTTCCCAAAACTGCCGTGATTTCGGCGTTACGTTGTTCGACCTAGACAGCCTTGACCAAGGTGTTGTACACGTTATGGGACCTGAGCTAGGCCTTACACATCCAGGTAAAACAATCGTTTGCGGCGATAGCCACACATCGACACATGGCGCATTCGGCGCACTTGCTTTCGGTATTGGAACGAGTGAAGTGGAGCACGTTCTAGCTACACAAACGCTGCAACAATCCAGAGCAAAATCATTGGAAGTTCGCATTACAGGCAATCTGAAACCAGGCGTAACTGCGAAAGATTTAATTCTTGGCGTTATTGCTAAATACGGTACAGACTTTGCAACGGGTTATGTTATTGAATATACCGGCGAAGCGATTCGTGGTCTTTCCATGGAAGAGCGTATGACGGTTTGTAACATGTCCATTGAAGGTGGAGCTAGAGCAGGTCTTATTGCACCTGACGAAACAACATTTAACTACCTGCGTGGTCGTGAATACGTCCCACAAGGTGCTGACTTTGACGCTGCAGTGGCAGAATGGTCTAACCTTGTTACTGACGAAGGCGCTACGTATGACTGGGTGCTGGAGTTTGATGCAGATTCTTTGATTCCGCAAGTGACCTGGGGAACTAGCCCGGGAATGGGGACGAGTATTACATCACTAGTTCCGGATCCGCAAAGCTTTGAAACAGAAAATGAACGTAAAGCTGCTGAAAAAGCGCTTGAATATATGGATTTAACACCAGGAACGCCAATGACTGAATTGAAAGTTGATTATGTCTTCATCGGTTCTTGTACAAATGGTCGTATCGAGGATCTTCGTGCAGCTGCTAAGATTGCACAAGGTTACACGGTAGATCCAAGTGTTACAGCAATCGTAGTTCCAGGTTCTGGACGCGTTAAAATTCAAGCTGAAAAAGAAGGCTTGGATAAAATTTTTGAGGGTGCAGGTTTCGAATGGCGCGATGCAGGCTGCAGTATGTGTTTGGCTATGAACCCAGACGTTCTGCAACCAGGTCAACGCTGTGCATCTACATCCAACCGTAACTTCGAAGGTCGTCAAGGCCGCGGTGGACGTACGCATCTCGTATCTCCAGCAATGGCTGTTGCAGCAGCAATCAAAGGTCATTTCTACGACGTTCGTGATTGGGAAATCAAAGAATACCAACAAGCTTAATTTGGGCTGATTAAAGCAATGCTTACGATGCTAGTTTTGCTAATGCAAAACTTTAAGGAGAATGAAAACATGGAAGCTTTTAAACAACATACAGGCCTAGTCGGTCCTGTAGATCGCGTGAATGTAGATACAGATGCCATTATTCCTAAGCAATTTCTTAAAAGAATTGAGCGTTCCGGTTTCGGACAATTCCTTTTCTTCGAATGGAGATGGGATGAGGCGGGCAAGGTTATCGAGAACTTCCCATTAAACCAAGATCGTTATCAAGGAGCTTCCGTTCTGCTCTCCAGAGCGAACTTCGGCTGCGGATCTTCCCGTGAGCATGCACCTTGGGCTATTCAAGATTTCGGCTTCCGCGTCATTATCGCGCCGTCTTATGCGGATATCTTCTACAACAACTGCTTCAAAAACAGCATTCTGCCAATCAAGCTATCGGAAGAGCAAGTAGATGATTTGTTCGCTCGTACAGCGAAGCATGAAGGCTACAAGCTGAATGTCGATCTTGAGAACAAAACTCTCACTGATGAATACGGCTTGAAAATTCAGTTTGATTTGGATGAGCACCGTCGTCAGTTCCTGCTGCAAGGCTTGGATGACATCGGCTTAACACTTCAACATGAAGAGAAAATCACAGCCTATGAGCAAGCTCACCAAAAACGTTTGGCTTATAAATAAAATGTGATCATAGAAGACGCAATCCAATGAGCTCTTGCATTGGTTGCGTCTTTTTTTATTCTAGTTGCATGAACTCAGACCTAGCTTTTAGTTAGGTTTTTTTATTCTTCTTTTTTTGCAACTTTTGGCAGTTTTCCGCGTCTAATAGATTACTAGATTGTCGATTGAACGGAGGTTTTGCTGTCGGGCATATGATTATTTTGGTACAATGGACACGTTGCTGCTAGTTTTTAAAAGATAGATTTTAAGAGTACGAATTTACGACCCCAATTCCGACATTACATAGAGGTGAATGATGAAATTTCCTGCATTTTGTTTAATGCTGCTAGTTTGCATGCTGCTTCTCCCTACTTATGCGATGGGAGCTGAATCCCCCAGTGGAATTAAGCTTTATATGAACGAAAAAAAGCTGGTGTCTAACGAAGTCCAGCCCCGTATAGTAAGTGGCAATACGATTGTACCTGTAAGGATTATCGTTGAAGAAATTGGTGCCAAGGTAACTTGGGATGAATCCACACGCAAGGTAACCATCGTTAAAGGCGATATGAACATTCAATTGGTTATCGACAGTAAAACGGCCCTGATTAAAGGCAAGAAGGAAAGTTTGGAAGTAGCGCCAATCATCGAAAAAGGCAACACAATGCTTCCACTTCGTTTCATTGGTCAATTTATGGGTATTGAATTTAAATGGGACTCTTTAACCTCTTCTGTTCATATGTTCAAAAAAGATGATTCGGATTCCAAACCTGTTACAGGACCTATCGATGCTGTAGATGGCCATAATCCTGGCGAAGTAACATCTCCAAAACCGCCGGTGCCAGGTACAGGCACAGATCCAGGAACGATTAAACCCGATCCTAATGCCCATTTGTTGACTTCGATTGTCCTATCTGAGAAGGAGTTATCCGTAGCCGCGAAAGACGGCTCTTTAGTTCCGACTATGATGAAATTATCGAACCCGAATCGCATTGTTTTTGACTTCCCTAATACTACTTTAGATCCTTCTCTCCAGAAATTACTTGTAAATAATGCGGGGGAGCTGCCATCTAAGCATCCTCTGGTTGAGAAAGTGCGCTTTTCTAACTTTGCTGATAATCCTGCTACGGTAAGAATTATTTTGGATTTGAAAGGTCCAGCTGACTATCGCGTTCAGCCTTCTAAGCTTACGAATCAATGGACAGCTTCGATAGTTGAGCATAAGTTAACCGTGGTGATTGATGCAGGACACGGGGATAATGATCCTGGTGCATTATCCATAACTGGCAAGCATGAGAAGGATTTTACACTCGCTACAGCGAAGAAGGTAGAGAAGCTTCTTGTTCAGGACAAGCGTGTAAATGTCCTTATGTCTCGTTCGGATGATACGTTCATTCCACTGGATGACCGGGTTTCTTTCGGGAACGACAATCAAACAGATCTTTTCCTATCGATTCACGGGAATAGCGCCAAAGCTTCGGTATCGGGAACAGAAACGTATTATAACAGACCGGAAAGCATAGCTTTTGCTAATGTCATCCACAAAAATGTGGTTGCCGCTGCTGGATTTCCTGATCGTAAGGTACGACAAGCTGATTTCAGGGTCATCACGAAAACGACAATGCCGGCTGTTCTGGTCGAGGTGGGGTATTTGTCCAATAAGAACGATGAATCTGCCATGTACAAGGAAGCTTTTCAAGACAAAATAGCGGCATCTATCGTTGCTGCCATCAAAGAATACCTGAACCTCAAATAAGAGACGAAAGCTTAAAACGTATGCTTTCGAAGTTCGTTTTGCTATGCAAAACGCTAAGGAGTGAGTGAGATGACCAAAACAAGTCGCCTATTCCATGGGGTGCTTCTTGTAAGTGCCATCACGTTGTCTGTAACCGCCTGCGGTCAGAAAGGTCAACTCGTAGGTGGAGCAACACCGCAAGCTACGATTGCGCCGACCCCTACAACGGTGGTACAAAGTCCTGCACCAACCCCAACAGCAACACCAGAACCTTTAAAGCAAAAAAAGGTCAAAGCCTTTTACAGTGATCAGGACGAAATGAAACTTATAGAAAAAGAAGTCACAATCAGCTACAAACATGACGCTGACGTGTATGAAGCCGCACTAAACGCACTCAAAAAGAGTGATGATCCTAAAGCGATTCCTTTATTTGATGATCTTACATTCACAAGCACTTCGTTTGATAAAGCTAAGGGTGAATTAAAGCTTGATCTGAAATTTGGTCCCAAAACGCAATTAGGTGCTCCTGGTGAGGAGTTGTTTATACAAGCGTTGAAGAAAACCGTGTTTCAATTTCCTGAAGTGAAGTCTTTATATGTACTGAAAAACGGCAAACAAGTGGATAGCTTAATGGGGCATCTAGAGCTTCCGTATCCAATTAAACGACCTAATTAAATGTAGTAGCAGAGGAGTCTAAATCAACGATGAGAAACAAGAAATTAGCAAGTGCAATTGTTAGCTCTTTAATTATTACAAGCCTTGCGGGGACGCCAGTTTTGGCAGCAGAGTCAGTAAATACGACATCAACAAGTAATGTAAAGCTTTCTTTCCCTGATGTAAAATCGGACTATTGGGGTATTCGACATATATCCAAACTTGCTTTGGAAGGCATTATTGAAGGCTACGAGGATGGGGCTTATCGAGCAGAGAACTCGGTTTCACAACAAGATGTCCTTATTATGGCTACTCGTATGATGGGCTTGCAAGGCGATGTAGACGCAATGACGACAGCAACGGTGTTTCCAGATTTCATGCTGGTTGATAACTATGCGCGTAATTATGTAGCTATTGCTCTCCAGAAAGGCTTAATCTCCAACGAGGAAGAGAAAGTAAGAAGCCAAAGCGATAAGTCCAAAGATAAATGGGGCCAGCGGAAGGCAACGAGAGAATGGGTAGCTGAAGTAGTGATTCGCGCTATTGGTAAGGCAACTACCGCACAAAGCTTATCGTCTACACCAACGGCTTTCAAAGATAATAATGACATTAGCAGCTCAACATTGGGCTTTGTTAATGCAGCTGTGGCTTTAAAGGTTGTTGATGGCTTTGAAGATGGCACGTTCCAACCTAAAGGGGCAGTAACGCGTGCTCAAATGGCAGCATTTTTAAGTCGCTCGCAAAAGGAGCTAGCTACATTGCCTTCACGTGCTGTGAAAGGCTATATGACAAGCTTAACGAGCGGCACAATTGGCCTTATGGATAAGGACGGGAATACGAGTACATATAAACTTTCACCGAACACGGTGTTTTACGGTAATAAAAGTGATACGGCGATAGCTGCAAAAACACTGCAAGAAACGTTTGAAGTTTCGCTCGTTCAAGTAAATGGAACAGCCTATTATGTTGAAATTATTAGCGATGAGCTTCAGCTGGATATTCATGAAGGCAAACTGCTGAAAATGAATATGACTAGCCTCAAGGCTACATTGGATGACTTTGAAAGCTATGATTTAGCGCCAGATGTCGCTGTAACTGATACGGAAGGACGTGGCCTGAGCCTAGCTTCTATCGTAAATGGCAGTACAATTCAATTGCGCAAAAGCAAGATCGTCAAAACCGATAAATATACGTCCATCATAGTTAAGCAGGTGCCCGTTAATAAAACGGCAGAGGGCGCGATTCAAACGCTTAACAAAGATGCCATGCAAATTACACTTCTTGACACTGTATCTGGGCAGCCAGAAACGTATGGTTTCTCAAGCAATTTGATTGCGACTTTACCGGATAACAGCCTCGTAGATATCAATTCTCTTCACGTTGGAGATTCGGTTGAGTATACAGTTAAGAACAGTGAAATTATAAAGATTGTAATTAAAAAGCAAGCGGATGTTGGTGTAAGTGTTGAGGGGACTTTGAAAGCACTTGGTGATGACAAAACATTTTTAACGATAACCAAGACAGCTGGCGGGGCATTAGCATCTTATACTCTTAGCGATAACGTGCAAGTCAGAATTAATGGTTTAGCCACGGCTAGTATTTATGATATTGCTCCAGGAGATCAGCTTAAGCTGGATGTTTTGAACAACAAAGTAACTTTAATTACTGTAACCAACCGTTCTATAGAGAACTTATACTTTGCCAAAATTATTTCATACGATCAAGCTTCAAAATTATTAACCGTTATAGATAATACAGGTAAACCACATGCTTATATTTTAAAAGATACAGTTTCCATTTCATATGCAGGAATGAAGCTTCCTTTTGCAAACTTTAGCAGCACATTTACGGCCGGCAAATATGTAGATTTACTTGTATCAAAAGATAATGTCACTCAAATTCAAATGTCCTCCCAACTGGATGGCGCATTAACACAATTAAATTTACAAACGAATGATATTACATTGAAAACGGACAGCGGTCAAAGCTTGACATTCAAGCTTAATTTCGCTCCACAGGTTGAGCTTGCTAATAAACCGAACAGCGCGCTTTCTGACTTAAAAGTTGGGGATAATGTTAGTTTATTATTAAGCTTCGATCAGGGGATTGTCACGAAAATTGTGACAAGTAAAACGGCACTTTATAAAACAGTTTTATCTAATGTGAACAGCAAGCAAATTACCGTGACGGATCAGTCGAATACTTCGTTTGCCGTTTCCCTGGAAGGTGTTCCAATCGTCAAAGCGGATCAAAGTGTAGGTTCTATTACAGACTTTGCTATCGATGATTATGTGAAGCTGACGTTCAAGGGTCTGGCTGTTGTAAAAGCTGAGCTGATCAGTCCTGTGCGTGGTAAGGTGACATCTGTGAATGCGGCTAGCTCGAGCTTAACCGTTCAAGATTTCTCAGGTAAAAGTCAAGTGATAAACGCAGGCAGCAATTATGACGTTAAACTTAATGGTGGCGTAGCATGGAGTTTCACTTCCATCAAAGTGGGCGACCGTGTTCAAGTGATGAAAGACGCCAATGACAAACTTCTTATTCAAGTAGCAGTAGGATCTAAACGGGAAGTAGATAACTACAATAACGTCGTGAACCAATTTTATTTCAAAGCTACAAGCTCCGGAGAAAAAACGGCTTATAGTATTTTCCCAAGAGCCTATTTCCATAAAGGAACTGACGTTGTGTCGGCATCATCCTTTACAGCTGGAGATCAAGTAACTCTTTATGTGTTAGACGATAAAATTGTTGAAATTGAGAAATAAATTTGAACGAAAATTACGTTCATCCGTCTGTATATTAGGAGCTTGACTTCTAAGGCAGGCGGTTTTTTTTCTAATTTATAAAATAAATATGGCAATTATTTAGAAAATGTTCGCATTTTGACGCTTTCAAGCATTGATTCTAACGCTACAATTCGCTACACTGGAGATTATTACGACCCTAAGGAAGTAAAGACATGACACAGAAGTTAGTAAGGCATATTTTGGATACAATCGGTGAGCTCTTTCCGGATGCACATTGCGAGCTGCGCCACAGTAATCCGTTTGAATTAACGATTGCTGTTTTATTATCGGCTCAATGCACCGATGAAACCGTGAATAAGGTGACATTGGATTTATTTCAGAAATATAAGCGTCCTGAAGATTACTTGGCCGTTCCACTTACGGAACTGGAGCAAGACATTCGACGGATTGGATTATTTCGAAATAAGGCAAGCAATATTCAAAAGTTGTGTCAATTGCTGCTGGACAAGTTTGAAGGCGAAATTCCAGAGAAGCACGAACACTTGGTCGAACTGCCCGGCGTAGGCCGCAAAACGGCAAATGTCGTCGTATCGAACGCTTTCGGGGTACCTGCTATTGCGGTAGACACCCATGTTGAGCGAGTCTCCAAAAGACTAGGGTTAGTTGGCTGGGACGATTCGGTACTTGAAGTTGAAAAGAAGCTGATGAAGAAGGTTCCACGTGAAGAGTGGACACAAACGCATCATCGTCTTATATTCTTCGGTCGGTATCACTGCAAAGCTCAGAACCCGCAGTGTACGATATGTCCATTGCTGGATAATTGTCGTGAGGGTAAGAAACGTATGAAACCAAGTGCAACTAGGAAAACTATTACAAACAAATGATATGCAGACAAAGGATGGGATTTGAAATGAAATGCATCGCCGTATACACGAATAGCTTTGAACTGTTCTCCGATATTTATGAGCAAGTAATTAACACGCCCCTAGCCGATAATGAGGAAAAAGTCATTGAAGGTGTAACAGTCAGTGAATCCGGTGAAGTTCCTCAGAATTACATAGACAAGATGAAAACGAAATCCGAGGTCGTGGTTATGAAAGTGAAAGACTCCGACATTACGATTTTGCAGCATCGCGATGTCTTTGAGATTTTCTTGCCGGAAAAAGAAAAAGCAGTAATGTCCTAAAACCTAAATCTCCCTTTGGGAGATTTTTTTCTGTAGATAAGAAAGTATAAGTTTTATACTTTTGCTTCGCATCTACCTTGACAAACGCTCTCGTCCTGAAGGACGACGGAGTCGTTTATCCTTGGTTATGTTTGGAGAGAAGAACGGATATAAGGAGCGGAATGGACGAATGACGCAAATGGTGGATATAAGCATCTCGGTCATGCCGGATGCGATCAGGAACATGCAGGTTAATCTGCAAACAAAAGGGGATTACGACAACGCAAGCAAGTTAGGTCAGCTGCTTGATAAAATAGTCGCTGGACGGATGAATATAGCGTTCTGCGGCCATTTCTCAGCTGGGAAATCGACCCTGATTAATCAGCTTTGTGGGCACGCCTTACTGCCATCCAGCCCGATTCCAACAAGTGCAAACATCGTGAGTATTCGTAATGGATCACCAGGTGCTCATGTTACGCATCGCATGAAGGATGGCACAGCAAACAATCTGGGAAAACCGAAAACGATTGCGCTCGAAGAATTAGAAGCGTATTGCGTCAATGGTACGGATATTGAAACCGTAGAGATTACGTATCCGATTCCATTTCTGGGCAGTCAAACGGCACTGCTTGATACTCCTGGGATTGATTCTACGGATGACGCTCATCATCAATCTACGGAGTCGGCTTTACATCTTGCCGATGTAGTTTTCTATGTCATGGATTACAACCATGTTCAATCCGAAGTCAATCTCGCGTTCACGAAGAAGATGATGGAGTGGGGTAAGCCGCTCTACTTGGTTGTAAATATGATTGATAAGCACAAAGAATGGGAGCTTCCTTTTGCACAGTATCAGGAGGGGACGAAGCAAGCATTCTTGAGCTGGGGCATCGAGCCGGATGATTTGCTGTTCGTGACCATGAAGGAGCCGAGTCATCCGCATAATGAGTATGCGAAACTGCAATGGCTCCTAAGTCGTTTGATTGAGCGCGGGGATGATCTGCGAAGCTTTAGCATCGACGCATCCGCGCGTTATCTTACAGCAGAGCACGGCAAGTGGTTGGCTGATCAGCATGAGCCGCAGAAAGCGGAGCTTATGGAGCAAATCAGCCAGGAGGGTGAAGTGCAGGAGGTTCAGGCGCAAGCTGCTGCGAAGCAGGAAGAGCTTGCGGCAGTGAAGGGACGGCCGGAAGCGTTAACGGCGGCCCTTCGTAAGGAAGTTGGCATGATTATTGAGAATGCCAATATAACACCAGCCTTGACGAGGGATCAGGCTCATGCGTATTTGGAGAGCCGCAAGCCCGGGTTCAAGGTAGGCTTTTTCTCGCGAGCTGCGCAAACAGCTCTAGAGACGGAAAAACGCCTGGGCGCGTTTCAGGCGGATTTGGCTGAGCAGGTAGAAGCGCAGCTGGATTGGCATCTGAGAGATGCTTTGAAGAAGGCTGCACAGGAGCAAGGGCAGCATGATCCAGCCCTTACCGCGCAAATCGAAGCGTTGAAGGTTGACGTGACAACACAGTGGCTTGCAGCACAAGTGAATGCTGGCGCAACATTCGGAGGCGAATATACGCTCAACTACATGAAGCAGGTGTCCTCTGATATTAAACAGCAGTACCGCAAACAGGCGTTTGCGGTGATTGATCTGATCGCGGCTGCTGTCCGCGAAGGGTCTGCGCAAGCGGCTGACGCGCTTGCGGCAGAGCTCGAGGCGCTGGGCGTCCGCCTTAGCGCCTGCCGGGAACTGCAGCGCCTCGAGGAAGCCGAGGCGGAGGCAGAGGCCCAGCTGCTGCGCATGGTCAGCTGGCCTAGACCGTCTGCGCCGGCGCTGCCGGCTGCGCAGCAGTACACGGCCATGGAGGAGACGGCAGCCGCCCCGCTTAGCGGGGGGCTTCACGTGACCTCCATGGGAACGATCCTGCAGGCCGCTGCCACGGCATCGGCGGCCGCAGGTACTGCTGACGCTGCCCCTGAGGAGGCAGCGTCAGCTGCGCCTACCGCGTTCACCTCGGGTGAACACGGTAGGCGCATGGAGCGCAAGGCCGCCGACTTGCAGGCGGCCTCAAGCCTCATCGAGGGCTTGCCGTCGATGAGGTCGATCGCGCGCTCCATGCGCGAGAAATCGGAACGTCTGCGGCAGCGGACGTTCACGATCGCCCTGTTCGGCGCCTTCAGCGCTGGCAAATCCTCTTTCGCCAATGCGTTGATTGGCGAAAGAGTGCTGCCGGTCTCGCCGAACCCAACGACGGCGGCAATCAATAAGATCATGCCGCCGCAGGAAGGTTGGCCGCATGGCACAGCCAAGGTCAAGATGAAGAAGACGGACGCGATTATGCAGGACGTTCTCTATTCTTTGGACATACTTGGCGTGCAGGCGACAGACATGGCTTCAGCCCTTAAACGCATAAGTGCACTTTCCCCAGCGGATGTGACGGCCAAAGGGAAGCCGCACTACTCCTTCCTGAAGGCAGTGGAGAAAGGTTGGGCCCTAGCCGAAGATCATCTAGGCACCGAACTGAAAATCACCAAAGACGAGTTCCCAGGCTATGTTGCAGACGAATCCAAGTCTTGTTTTGTTGAATTTATCGAATTATATTATTCCAATCCGTTGACTGAACAAGGCATTATATTCGTTGATACGCCAGGGGCCGATTCCATTAATGCCCGCCATACCGGGGTAGCTTTTAACTATATTAAAAATGCGGATGCTATTCTTTTCGTTACTTATTACAATCACGCCTTCTCACAAGCAGATCGCGAGTTTCTCTTGCAGCTCGGACGTGTGAAAGACAGCTTTGAGATGGATAAAATGTTTTTCATCGTCAATGCAGCTGATCTTGCCGCTAGCTCAGAAGAACTAAATGGCGTAATTAAACATGTGGAAACGAATTTGCTGCAGCACGGCATCCGAAATCCGCGTATCTATCCAATATCCAGTTATTTGGCCGCAGAGGGTAAAATAACAGGGAACGAAGATCTGGTTACTCAATCTGGCATTCAGCCATTTGAGCAAGAATTCGTGAAATTTACGTTTAATGAACTTAGCGACGTTGCTATCCATGCAGCTAATTTGGAGCTGAATCGTGCGATTGCTACCATGCAGCAATGGCTGGAGCGTGCGCAGTCTGGGGAGGAAGAACGGAAGCTTCAGTTGACCAAGCTCGGACAAGCGGAGCATGCCGGAACAGAGCTTCTGGAAAATACCCAATATGACGCGGAGCTCAAGGAATTAAAAAAAGAAATTCAGGAGCTTCTGTACTACGTCAAGCAGCGCACGATGTATCGCTTCGGTGAATTATACAATTATGCCTTTAATCCTTCGACCTTCAGGGATGATGCTAGAGATCCGAAGCAAGCTCTGCAATCCGCATGGGGTGAGCTGCTGAGAATGATTGGCTACGATTTATCCCAAGAGGTGTTGGCCACAACACTTCGGGTTGAAAATCGCATGAATCTGATTAGCAAGAGCCGTGTAAAGCGCTGGGAAGAGCAGCTTGGTGAGTTGATGGAAGGATTCGAAAGTGGAACCTATGAATCAAGTAAGTTCGTAACGCCTGAGATTGCGTCTAAACTAGAAGTTCCAGATGTAAGCTTGAAGCTGCTCCATAGTCATTTCAAGAATGCGAAGCAATTTTTCGAAGGCGATGGCAAAAGCAAGCTCAGAGCAGATTTGGAAAATCGGATGAACACGCCAGTGGCAGAATTTATCGAGCAGCAAACCATGGAGCTTGAACAAGCTTATGCAAATCAGTTGGAAAACTGGCTTGCAGCTCAGAAGAATCTGATGCTGCAGCAGCTGAATGAGCATGCTGAAGGGCTTCGCGATGCTCTCGAAATGAAGATTGATTTGAACGAACTTATATCCAAACAGCATCAATTAAAGGCTTTTGTTTAATGATTAAACAAAAGGGTTGGTCGGGTTCTATTGAACTTGGCCAACCCTTTATTGCGTATTGTCATGTAAAGGCTTACATCGTTGGTTATCGGGATGATTTTAAAGAATAGGGGGGATTCCTGCAAGTTTTTGTGAAGTTATGGGCATTTAAGCGTTTAAATCCTCGTATCCTCTGATTGCTCGCTAATAGGGATGGTGTTAAGATTCATTAGGTAATAAAACGCTTTCTAAGCTTTTCCAAATTATCCTTCTTGAGGAGGGGGCCCCAAAGTGGAAGTGTTCAGGCAACTGAAGCCGTATTTTTGGCCAGAGAAAAAATTATTTTTTGGAGCAATTGCATGTTTAGCGGTGGCAACCGCGCTCGGTCTCGTTTATCCGAATTTACTACGGTATTTAATCGACGACGTAATCACGCAGAAACAATTTGAGCTTGTTCCCAGATTAGCACTTGTAGTCGTAGTGGTCGTTTCAATGAAAGGGATGTTTCAATTTCTTCATGGCTTATGCGGAGGTCGTCTGGGTAACCGCGTCGCGTATCATTTGCGTAATGCGCTGTACAACAAGCTTCAGTACTTATCCTTTCAATACTATGATCAGGCAAGAACTGGAGACTTAATGTCTAGATTGACTGCTGATTTGGAGGCCATTCGACAGTTTATCGGTTTCGGCTTTGCTCAGCTCCTGAACGTGATGCTGATGTTGGTTTTCGGCATGGGGATGATGTTCTCGATTAACTGGAAGCTGGCTTTACTTACGATGATTACGATGCCTTTTCTTGCGTTTACCGCCATTCGTTTTGAAGGTAAAATTCATCCGGCTTTTCGGCTGGTACGTCAATCCCTCAGTACGATGACCACAGCGGTACAAGAAAACATTACAGGGGTTCGAACAGTGAAATCGTTTGCACGCGAACCTCATGAAGTAACGAAGTTTTCAGCACGCAATGAAGATTATAAGGCCATGAATATCGAAACCTCAGGGATCTGGGCGAAGTATTTTCCAATCATGGAGATTTTGGCGAATTTAAGTGTCGTCACTTTGCTCGGAGTTGGCGGATACATGGTGATCGAGAATACCATTACACTAGGTGAACTCGTTGCTTGCTTCAGTCTCATCTGGTACATCATTGGACCGATGTGGGGTCTGGGCTTTCATATTAATAACTTCACACAAACTAAAGCTTCTGGCGAGAAAATTTTGGAAGTTTTGAATCATTACATGCATGTGAAAGATCAACAAGAATCGATTGCTTTGAAAAGTGAACATGTAAAAGGTCATGTGCGTTTTGATCATGTCACATTTTCATATCCGGAAAAACAGCCTGCCCTTTATGATTTCTCAGTTGATGCTCCTCCTGGTTCTGTTATAGGTCTCCTAGGCAGCACAGGCTCGGGTAAAACCACAGTAATTTCATTGCTAATGAGGGCTTATAACGTTAAAGAAGGCAGGGTAATGTTAGATAGTCAAGATATTCGCTCTCTACAAGTTGAAAGCTATCGCAATCAGATTGCTACTGTTTTCCAAGAAACCTTCTTGTTTTCATCTACAATCCGCAACAATATTGCCTATGGACGTAAAGATGTGACGATGGATGACATTATTCGAGCAGCTAAGCTGTCTAAAGCGCATGATTTCATCATGGAGCTTCCGGAAGGGTATGACACGGTTGTTGGCGAGCGCGGACTAGGCTTGTCTGGCGGTCAAAAGCAGCGGATTGCCATCGCTCGGGCGCTTATCAAGGATCCTAAAATTCTCGTTCTAGACGACGCAACAAGCGCGGTTGATATGGAGACGGAACATGAGATTCAAGCAGGCTTCGGCGAGGTTATGAAAGGGCGTACAACATTCATTATTGCTCACCGGATTTCTTCTCTGAAGCATGCCGATGAAATTATTGTTCTGGATAAAGGACGAATTGTACAAAGAGGCACACATCAGGATCTGCTGCAGCAAGAAGGTCTTTACCGTCAAACCTATGACATTCAGTATGCGGATGGGCCTCAGAAAACGGCTGCAAGCAGTCAGGCTGCGGCAACAAAGGATACGGATGTGGATACGTTAAACCATTCTCCATTGCAAGAAAGAAGGTTAGCACATTGAGTACTAATTCGACGCAAGCCGAGGCATCTGCCAAAAAAGAAGATTCCCAAGCGGGGCAACGATTCGTATATCAAGATGATGAACTGATTGAAAAGCCTTTTGATTGGGGTCAGTTAAAACGTTTATTTAGTTATATGAAGCCCTATAAGAAACAGATGCTGCCTATTATCATTATTATGATGCTGGTAGGAGCAATCACCAAGCTGACCATTCCACTGCTTATTCGTGAAGCCATTGATAATTCCATCATTCCTAAGGATAAGAATCTACTTTTCCTAATCGTTGGGATCATGCTTACGGTATATGTCATTCAATGGCTAGCCAATACATTCCGTATTAAATATACGAATATGATTGGTCAGCGCGTCATCTACGATCTGCGTCATGATTTATTCAGTCATATTCAGAAGCTGTCGTTTCGTTTTTTCGATACACGCCCGGCAGGCTCTGTGCTCGTTCGAGTAACAAACTATGTGAATTCTTTGCAAGATTTGTTCACGAACGGTGTTGTTAACTTATTAATTGATGTTGTGCAGCTCTGCGGCATTATTATTATTTTGTTGACGTTTAATTTCAAATTAGGCGCGTCGATCATCGTGACGGTTCCGATTATGTTCCTCATATCGACTCAGCTGCGGAAAAAGATTCGTCGTGCTTGGCAAGACGTGACGATGAAGCAATCCCGTCTGAATGCTCATTTAAATGAATGCATACAAGGCATCAAAGTTACACAAGCCTATACGCAAGAAAAAGAAAATATCCAATTCTTCAACAAAATGAATATGGTCAATCGGTTGTCTTGGAACCGTGCTTCTATGCTCAATCAATCGTTTGGTCCTCTTATTGAAATTACGGGAGCCGTTGGCTATTGCATTCTGTTCTGGCTAGGCGCGCATTTAATTCAAACGGAAGAAATATCAGTCGGTTTGTTGGTTGCATTCGCTACTTACATAGGCTACTTCTGGGAACCCATTACGCGGTTAGGACAAATGTATTCCCAACTGCTCATAGCAATGGCTTCAGCGGAGCGGATCTTCGAGTTTATTGATGAGGAACCTACTGTGGCTGAAATCGAGGGTGCTAAAGATCTATCAAGTATCCAAGGGAATGTGAAGTTTGAGAATCTCGTATTTGAGTATGAGCCTGGCAGACCTGCACTCAAGGGCATTAATCTGGATGTACAGGCTGGTCAATCCATTGCTCTGGTTGGTCATACAGGTTCGGGTAAAAGTACGATTATGAATTTATTATGCCGTTTCTATGATCCAAATGAAGGCAAAATACTTATCGATGGCCAAGATATTCGTCATGTAACCATCCAAAGCTTACGTTCTCAGATCGGAGTCGTGCTTCAAGATACGTTTATTTTCTCTGGCACGATTCGGGATAATATTCGCTTCGGTCGTCTTGATGCAACGAATGAAGAAATTGAGCTTGTAGCTAAGGCTGTTCATGCACATGATTTTATCATGAGTTTACCAGCTGGCTATGATACAGAGGTCCAAGAGCGCGGTAACGTACTCTCGATGGGTCAGCGTCAGTTGATTTCTTTCGCTCGCGCACTGCTTGCGAATCCTCGTGTACTTATCTTGGATGAAGCAACAGCTAGTATTGATACGGATACTGAGCTCAAAATTCAGGAAGCTCTCAAAACGCTGCTTGCCGGTCGAACCTCCTTCATCGTCGCACACAGACTTTCTACGATTCGGAATGCTGATAAAATCGTAGTGCTCGATCATGGACGTATGATGGAGATCGGTAATCATGATGAACTCATGAAGGAACAAAAGATTTATTTTGGACTTATTCAAGCCCAATATAAATTTTTGCAGGATGCGGTTTAACGTACTGTGGAAAAGCTGTTTAACTGCTGATGCGGTTAAACGGCTTTTTTCGGTGAATGCAGTAAGTTTAGCGCGGATGTGCGTTGCTGGCGTTGATGATAAGCCTTCTCAGTCTACGTAAACAATTCTCACCATGTTATTTGCTCACAATAGGCGCGGTTTTCAACCTTATTTTGGTCAACATCGGGCGAAAGCGCGGAAACCGCGCCTATTTCATTTCATCACCAAGTGAAAGCTCGGAAAACGACTTCTCAGCCTACATAAACCAGTATAGCCAAGGTTCTTGTATACTTTAGGCAGTCTCAGCAGCCCATACGCTGTTGAACTGCGAAGAGACGAATTGGCAGTCTCAAACAACACCGGCCCTCCCAAAGCCGCATTTTGTTATAATACAGCCAGCTTCCTTGAAAGCAGCATCCATTTTCAAAATAAATGAAACGGGTAACTCACGAGCCCTTGTGGGCCTGTTCCGTATTGTAATGTTTGCAAATTTATTCAAGAAGCTATACTCTTATAGTGAATTATGCCATTTATTCGCAGGAGGGGACTTCCTTGAGATCATCTCGTTTAATGTGGGGCGCAATTGGCCTTACAGCTTCGATATCTACGATTGTTTTCGCAGTAGGCTTTGCTTACGCGGCGAATCAAATATTATTTCCCAAAGCATCCGGAGATCTCAATCTTGTAACGACTGCACCTAAGAAAGAAACATTGATTGAGAGTAAAAGTAAGCTGCAAATTGTTGCGCTTGGTGATTCATTAACTGCAGGAACAGGTGATAACACTGGCAAAGGATACGTTGGACGTGTCCGCGAAAAGCTGGAGAAGGAAAGCGGTAAACCGGTATTCGTGCTTAATAATTTGGCGATTCCAGGCTATAAGAGTGACCAGCTTCTCTCTGATTTAGCTCTGAAAAAGACGCAGGACGCACTCGCTCAGGCGGATATCATTTTACTCACGATTGGTGGCAATGATATTTTTGCTGGTGGGGAAGGGCTTTTTAAAGGAGAAAATCAGACGGAGTTTAACCCAGAGGGTGCGCTGAAACGCGTAGAACCTGCGCTGGCCAAGATGGAGAAGGTTATTCAAGCGATTAATATGGCCAATCCGAATGCAACTGTGTTGTATGTTGGTTTATATCATCCTTTTCTTGATTTAGATCCCAAAAAAGAAGGTTCGCTTATTGTGCAGCGATGGAATAACAGTGTTTTTGAGATGATGAACCGTTATCCTCATATGACCATTGTCCCAACCTACGATTTGTTTGAACAAAATTTGATCAAATATTTGTCCTCAGCCGATCATTTTCATCCTAACGGGGACGGCTATGAGCGCATTGCTGATCGGATTGTACAAATTCTGAAGTAGGGGAGGCCAAGCAGATGGCAGTAGCAGCAGTTCCAACAACGGTTTTATCTGTGAAAAATTTAAAAAAACGAATTAAAAATAAAGAGATTATAAAAGGGATTTCATTTGATGTATACGCGGGTGAGATCTTTGGTTTCCTAGGACCCAATGGATCGGGCAAAACAACGACGATTCGCATGCTCGTTGATCTAATACGTCCGACTGAAGGGTCTATTCAGATTTGTGGGCACGATGTTCACAAGGAGCATAATCAAGCGATGAGGCATGTCGGTTGCATCGTCGAGAATCCCGAGTTATATTCCTATTTAACAGGTTGGGAAAATCTCGAGCATTTTGCAAGAATGCTGCCGAATGTCGATGAGAAACGAATCCAAGAGGTTGTTGAGATCGTCTCCATGGATCAACGTATTCACGATAAGGTACGAACTTATTCCCTTGGTATGCGTCAACGGCTTGGTATTGCACAGGCACTGCTTGGGCGACCTAGTTTATTGATATTGGACGAGCCGACGAATGGTCTCGATCCACAAGGGATTAAGGAAATGAGGGAGTTCATTCAACGTTTGGCCGCGGGTGGACTTAGCTTGTTCGTGTCCAGTCACTTGCTTAGCGAGATTCAGCAAATGTGCCATCGTGTAGCCATTATTAGTCATGGTGAAGTCATACAAGTGGGAGCCGTCGATGATTTGGTCGCTCAAGGCGGCAAAGTCGTGTGGTCCGTGTCTCCGGCCGACAAGGCCGAGGGGCTTTTAGAGGCGTCGCCACTCGTGCATGCCATTGAGGAAATTTCTGAAGAAAGTCCAATAGGCTTACCCTTGGCAGTGAAACAAATCGTTACACAAATGGATAAGGAAAACGTCCCGCAGGTAAGTCAGCATTTGATGGAAGCAGGAATTAGCCTCTTTGCTGTAGAAATCAAAAATCCAACACTGGAAGATTTGTTCTTGAGCCTAACCGAAGGTGAAAGAATTGAGTAGGGGAAGGTGAAAGAATTGCTTAGTTTATATGCCCTTGTTAAGAATGAATGTATTAAAATGATTAAGAAAAAACGCTTTTATGTTATCCTACTTATACTTCTTGCATTAATCCCTATGTTCACTTATGCTCAAATGCGAGTTGCTCAAAATACACAAAAGCAGTTTGGTACAACAGACTGGAAGGCGGACCAACGGCAGAAAATTGCCGACTGGGAAAAGCGTTTAAGCTCAGCTCGAACGCCGGATGAGTGGAAACAACAACTTAGGGTACAAATTCAAATCGCTAACTATTATCTTGAAAAGGATGTAGATCCGAGTACACCGAATGCGGTTACTTTTACACGCGAGTTCGTGAAAAATGCGGTTGGTTTGTTCATTCCGCTCATTATCATGGTCATTTCCGCTGACATCGTATCATCTGAGCATTCTACGGGGACTATTAAATTATTGTTGACAAGACCGGTCCGGCGATGGAAAATCCTATTGAGTAAATTAATTACGGTTGTCTTCTTTACTTCGCTAACCGTATTGTCCACTGGTGTCTTATGTTATTTGATTTCTGGTGTTGTTTTCGGCTATAACGGATGGACGATGCCTGTTTTTACAGGTATTCAACTGACAGGCACAGAAGTGGATTTCAGCCTTGTACGTGCAGTTGATCAATGGTTCTTTCTTATCATGGAGTTTGGATTAGTTTGGTTCTCAGCATTAGTCGTAGCACTTATGTCGCTGATGCTCTCTGTTCTCATTCGTTCCACAGCAGCAGGTATGGGGGTCATGCTTGCCGTATTAATATCAGGAACCATTCTTTCGAACATGGTGTCATCTTGGGAAACTGCGAAATATTTGTTTATGGTCAATTTGGACTTAACCAAATATTTAACAGGAGGCCTTCCGCCAATTAAAGGGATGGACTTGACCTTCTCACTAAGCGTTTTAAGTGTGTGGGCGATCGCTTCACTCATTGTTTCATTTACGGTATTTTCACGAAAAGATGTTTTGAATTAACGGTTAACTTAGATAAAGGAGGGCTTCAATGTCCGAGCAGCTAGAATTTGCGAAAGGAATAGCCCCAACATCGAATTATGAGGCTGATGATATACAAGTCCTGGAAGGTCTTGTAGCGGTTCGTAAAAGACCAGGGATGTATATTGGTAGTACAAGTGCATCGGGTCTACATCACTTGATTTGGGAGATCGTGGACAATGCGGTTGACGAGCATCTTGCCAAACATTGTTCCAAGATTAATGTGACGATACATAAAGATCAGTCCATTACGGTTCAGGATAATGGTAGGGGGATTCCAACCGGTATGCATAAGACCGGCGTGCCCACGCCTCAAGTTGTATTTACGATCTTACATGCTGGTGGTAAATTTGGTGGAACAGGCTACAAGAAGTCTGGCGGACTTCATGGTGTTGGCGCATCGGTAACAAATGCTCTATCCGAATGGCTGGAAGTAGAAATTTACCGAGATAGCAAGGTGCACAAAATGCGCTTTGAGTATTGGGTTGACGATGCAGGAATCGAGCATGTTGGTGAACCGGTTACTGGACTTGAAGTCGTAGGAAATACCAATCGCACAGGAACGAAAGTAACTTTCAAGCCTGACAAACGCGTATTTCAAGGCGGAACAACCATAAACTACGATACTTTAGCTGAACGTCTGCAAGAAATTGCTTTCCTCAACTCAGGACTTCTCGTAAACTTGAAAGACGAACGGTCGGATAAGCTAGATACTTTTCAATATGAGGGTGGCGCAAGTCAATTTGTTGAATTCCTGAATGAGGAGAAAACAGTTCTTCATCCTGTGATTCACTTTGCTTCAGAAAAGGATGAAATCGAAGTAGAGGTGGCCCTGCAATACAATGATGGCTACACGGAAACGATCGCTTCCTTCGTAAACTCAATCCCTACTCGCGGCGGCGGTACCCATGAGACCGGCTTTAAGACTGCTTATACACGCGTCATGAATGAATATGCCCGTAAAGGGGGCATTATCAAAGAAAAAGAAAAAAATCTTGATGGTACCGACCTTCGTGAAGGAATGATGGTTGTTATCAATATCAAGATGGGCGATGTTGAGTTCGTTGGGCAAACGAAAGATCAGCTTGGAAGCGCTAATGCAAGAAGTGCAGTGGATGCGGTTGTTTCTGATAAAATGACTGTTTTCTTGGAGGAAAATCCGCAAATCGCGCAAATGATGCTGAAGAAGGCTGTACAAGCTTCCAAAGCACGGGAAGCTGCTCGTAAAGCGCGTGAAGAAATTCGCAGCGGTAAAAAAGGGAAGAGTGAGAGCTCGAACCTGAATGGTAAGCTAACCCCTGCACAATCGAAGGATTTGCAGCGCAATGAGCTGTTCATTGTCGAAGGAGATTCCGCCGGCGGTTCAGCGAAGCAAGGACGTGATTCCAAGCACCAGGCTATTTTACCGCTCAAAGGAAAACCGATGAATCCCGAGAAATCCAAGCTTCTCGATATCATGAAAAATGATGAATACAAAGCGATCATCGCCGCCATTGGGGCTGGAGTTGGCTCTGAATTCGAAGCAGAAGAAATGAATTACGGTAAAATTATTATTATGACAGATGCAGATACGGATGGTGCTCACATTCAGGTCCTGCTTTTGACCTTCTTTTACCGCTATATGAAGCCATTGATTGATCAGGGTAAAGTGTTCATCGCACAACCACCGCTTTATAAAGTGACAAGAAAAGGCAAGAATGGCGGATACAAGTACGCCTGGACCGACGATCAACTACAGGTTGTTGTCAAAGAACTTGGTAAGAACACCGAGCTGCAGCGTTATAAAGGTCTTGGTGAGATGAATCCGGAGCAGTTGTGGGAAACGACGATGAATCCGGAAAGCCGTACCTTGCTGCAGGTACAGATTGAAGATCCTGCTAAAGCGGAACGACGTGTAACAACATTAATGGGCGATAAGGTAGATCCACGCAAGCGTTGGATTATCGAGAACGTCGATTTTACCGAATATGTAGAGTAGACCAAAAAGAGTGGTGAATGGAAGTTGAACATATTAGAAGAATTTTTACCCGCATTTCTGGAGGAGATCGTTGGCGATCGTTTCGGGCGTTATTCTAAATATATTATTCAGGATCGCGCGATTCCAGATGTAAGGGATGGTTTAAAGCCAGTACAACGACGTGTATTGTACGCAATGTACGACTCTGGCAATACCCCTGATAAACCTTATCGCAAATCAGCCAAAACCGTCGGTGATGTCATGGGGAATTACCATCCACATGGAGATGCCTCCATTTATGATGGTATGGTTCGTATGGCGCAGCCGTGGAAGATGGGCCACACACTCGTGGATGGCCATGGTAACTGGGGATCACTAGATGATGATCCGCCGGCAGCAATGCGTTACACAGAGGCTAGACTTTCTGAGATCGCGATGGAACTTCTGCGTGATATTGAGAAACGTACAGTCATGTTTAAGGATAACTTCGATAATTCCACGAAGGAGCCCGTTGTGCTCCCTGCACGGTATCCGAACTTACTCGTGAATGGTGTCAGCGGGATTTCAGCTGGGTTCGCAACAGAAATTCCACCGCATAATTTACGTGAAATTATTGATGCCTGCACAGCCATGATTGACAAGCCTGAGATCACAGTCGATGAGTTAATGACGATCGTCAAAGGACCGGATTTCCCGACTTCCGGCATTATCATGGGTGAAGAAGGCATTCGCGAAGCTTATCGCACGGGAAAAGGCCGTATTTACATACGTTCCAAAACAGCGATAGAAGATATGCGCGGCGGCAGACAACAAATTGTAATCACGGAGATCCCTTATCAAGTTGTCAAATCTCGTCTGGTTACAGCGATGGAGAATATTCGGCTTGAGAAGAAAATCGAAGGAATTGCCGAAGTACGCGATGAAAGCGGTCGTAATGGATTGCGAATTGTCGTGGAGCTTAAGAAAGAAGCCGATGCCAAGGGTATTTTGGCTTACTTACTGAAGAAGACGGACTTGCAAGTAACCTACAATTTCAATATGGTTGCGATTGTGAATAAAGCGCCACGTCAATTGGGTATTCGTGAAATTCTTGAAGCTTACATTGGACATCAGAAGGAAGTTGTTACGTTCCGTTCCCAATATGAGCTCGAGAAAGCCGAAGACCGCGCACATGTATTAGAGGGACTTGTCAAAGCCCTTAACATTTTGGACGAAGTTATCGCAACGATTAAGGCTTCCAAGAATCGTCAGGATGCGCAAAACAACCTTGTTGAGAAGTTTGGATTCTCAGAGCGTCAAGCAGATGCTATTCTTGTTTTGCAATTATACCGATTAACGAATTTAGAAATCACAACGCTTGAAAAAGAGTTGAAAGATGTAGAGAAAACGATTGCTTATTTACGTGGAATTCTTGGCAGCTTGAAGAAGCTGTTAGGTGTAATTAAAGATGAAATGGGCGAAATCCGTAAGAAGTATGGCATCGACCGCCGCTCGGATATCCAAGGTGAAGTAGAGGAACTGAAAGTTAATCTTGAGGTACTCGTGAACGCGGAAGACGTCCTGGTTACGTTGTCCAATGAAGGTTACTTGAAACGGACGAGCAAGCTTTCGTTCACACGATCAGGTGGAGAGCTAGAGAATACAGGACTGAAGGATGGCGATTACTTACGCTTCCTGCTCGACGTGAATACGATCGAAAGCTTGTTGATCTTCACGAAGAAGGGGCAATATTACTTATTGCCTGTCCATCAAGTGCCGGAGTATAAGTGGAAAGAGAACGGAACCGCGATTGTGAATGTCATTCCTATTGCCAAGGAAGATCGCATTGTAAACGTTATTCCGGTGAAGGGCTTTGAGGATCCGACTAAATCGCTTGTGTTCGTCACACGCAAAGGACAAGTGAAGCGTACAGAGCTGAAAGAATATATGACGAACCGCTCAAACGGAATCGTTGCTTGTAAGCTTGGTGAGAATGACGATGTCCTTCATGTACACCTAAGTGACAATACGAAAGAAATATTGCTTGTTTCGAAGCAGGGCATGAGTATCCGTTTCCGCGAGGAGGAAGTGAACCCGATGGGCCGTGGGGCCGCGGGTGTGCGCGGCATCCAGCTCAAGGAAGACGATGAAGTCGTCTCGGCCGAGTGGATTTATGGGGATGAGGGAGAAGTGTTGGTGATCTCGGACCTCGGGTATGCGAAGCGTTCCCTAGTTGTGGATTATCCCATCCAAGGACGCGGCGGGAAGGGCATACTTACCTTCGAATTTAAAGAAGGCAAGCGTGTGAGACCTAATGGTTCAGCGTTAATACGCACATTTATCGTGAAAATGGATTATCTCATTACGGCTGTCATGAGTAATGGGGAGAAGCTGCGTTTCTCAACAGAGACAGCACCTCTGGAGGATCGAAAAGCACAAGGTAAACAACTTATACCTGTTTCCAAAACAGAAGCGATTGTAGAGATCTTGAGATTCCCTCAATCATAGCTGACTGTAGGTGGATCCAGCTTCTCAATGAGCATAAAAGCTAACTCCAATAGGACCCACAGGGGCATCGGTTCGTCTAATCGATCCAGCCACTGTGGGTCTTTCATTATGCCAGCCTCTAGTGCCTTTTTACCAAGCTCTATTTTCCAAGCTTCCACCATAAACCACTCCTTTGAGTTTTCTTTTGAAAAAAAACTGTACATACCTGCATCACAGTATATGTAAGAAGTGGGCGAGGTGTTAAAAGAAGTCGAGAAGCTTGGGCGATTTCTTGCTAATCGGACAAAGTAATGGAGGGATCGACAGCAAGCCACAGCATGTCTCAAACGGTGCAGCTTTTGTCTGAAAATATTAATGGCATTAACCTTTAAACCAAAGAAAAGGCGTGCTATACTTGCCTTAGGAGATGTTGGAAGCGAGTTGATGAGGTTGTATTCCGATGAATTTGGGAAGCTATGGTTGAAATTGTCTAAGGAATTGAAAAACCAGATGGAGGTAGGATTAGCACCTACCATTACAGAAGGACAGCTTAACGTGTTGGAGCTGCTTATGACGAATGAACGGATGAAGCCTTCTGATTTAATCGAATATTTATCCACAACGCCTGCAGCTGTGACAACATTGTTAGATCGGATGGAGAAAAGTGAATTGATCGCAAGGGAGCGGGATGAGAAGGACCGCCGTATCGTTTGGGTCAACGTCACGGAAAAAGGAAAGGCGGAATGCGAGAGAGGTATGAGAATCCGGGAACAACTTTTGGATTCGTACCTGAGTCGCGTTTCCGCCCATAATCAGAAATTGCTTATTTATTTGCTTGGGAAGGTCGCCAATTAATAGCGACCCAACGGTTTGAGGCGAATTTACAACTCTGGGAGTGTAAATTCGCTCCAGGGCCGCTGCATCGGCGGCAGCGACCGGAAGCGCAGCGTCTCTTTGAGCGTTGGATGCTCAAAGGCAAGAGCCGTGGCCCACAGCGCAAGCTGCTGGCCGGGCTTGTTGACCGCGCTGCCGTAGCGCTGGTCGCCGTAGAGCGTGCAGCCGATGGCTGCCAGCTGCACGCGGATTTGATGCGGCCGCCCGGTGTGCAGCTTGATCTGGATCAAGCTGAACCCGTCTTGGCTGCCGAGCAGCTTATAGTCCAGCACAGCCTCCTTGGCGTCCTGCTGGCCTTCTCTGACCACGCTGACGGTATTCGTACGCGTGTCCTTCCAGAGCCAGTGACGCAGCGTAGCGGACGGCTGTGGCGGCTTGCCATGCACGACGGCGACGTACGTCTTGTCGAGCTGCCTCGTTCTTACCGCGTCAGATAGCCTGGACGCGGCTTTTGACGTTTTGGCGAATACCATCACGCCGCCAACGGGACGGTCAAGCCGGTGTACAAGCCCGAGGTACACATTGCCGGGCTTGTTATGACGGTGCTTCAGATCTGCCTTCAGCACATTCAGCAGATCAGGATCACGTGAATCGTCTTCCTGCGTAGGCATGTTGACGGGCTTCTCAACCACAAGAATGTGGTTGTCTTCGAACAGTATCGGAATTTGTGATGCTCCCGAGCCATCTCTAGATGCTGCCACCGTTACGCCTCCCAGCGTCCCAGAATACCGCAAGGGAGCATCAAGCCGGAATGGGTGATCGGCAGGCCGATTTCGCCACTGGAGATCGTACCGCCATGCTTGGATTTCATCGCCATGCTCAAGACGTTCTGGAGCACAGTTGCCGAGATCCCCGTTGTATAAGAGTTGATCAACAGGAACAACGGATTGTCCGTCAGAATCGATTGGCAGGTTTCAATGAAAGGGAAGAGATCATCTTCTAATTTCCAAGTCTCACCATTAGGTCCGCGTCCGTAGGAAGGAGGATCCATGATAATCGCATCGTATTTGCTTCCGCGGCGCTGTTCTCTCTGTACGAATTTGAACACGTCATCCGTGATAAATCGAACAGGACGGCTGCCTAGGCCACTCAGATGCAGATTTTCCTTTGCCCATTGAACGACTCCTTTGGAGGCATCCACATGGCAAACTTCGGCACCTGCGTAAGCACAAGCCAGTGAGGCTCCACCTGTATAAGCAAACAGGTTTAGTACCTTGATAGGACGTCCAGCTCCTTGGATCTTGTCCATCATCCATTTCCAGTTGACTGCTTGCTCAGGGAATAAGCCCGTATGTTTGAAGCTGGTTGGCTTAATATAGAAGGACAACTTCTGGTCATAGTTAATCGTCCAGCGTTCTGGAAGCTCAGCGTGCTGCTCCCATTGTCCGCCGCCACTTGCGCTGCGGTGATAATGGGCGTCAGCTTGACGCCATGCCGGTGTTTCTTTTTGTAACGGCCAAATGATTTGTGGGTCTGGTCTTCTTAGGACGATCGTGCCCCAACGTTCGAGCTTTTCGCCGCCGCCGGTATCGAGGAGCTCATAATCAACCCAGTCTTTTGCATAAAACATGCTGCATTCCATCCTTCAACTTGTATACTTTAACAAACATTCATTGTACACCATTTATTGACCTAAATCGATCTTTTCAATCAAACCAGTCAGTTCTTTTTCTGCAAATTGTTGAAATTGCTCTTGTTCAAGCGAAGCTTTCAGCTGCTCTTTCACAGAATCAAAGGATTTAACAGATCTAGCTTCTACTTTGATAACGTGATAGCCGAAATCTGTCGCGATGGGATCACCAATTGTTCCAATCGTCTGCTCGATAGCTGCTTTCTTAAATTCAGGTACCCATTGACTTACATCGGCATCCGCATAAAGACCGCCAGCATCTTTGGAACCCGGGTCATCTGAGAATTCTTTGGCCAATTTAGTGAAATCTTCACCGTTCTTAAGCTTCTGCTGAACTTCTTTTGCCCGTTTGAGCGCTTCCTCTTTCGTACGAAGAACTTTGTTATCAGAACTTGATGGGTCATTCAATCCAATCAAGATGTGGCGCACGGAGGCAATAGTATAAGCATCTTTATCGACTTTAAGAGTTTCATCATATTTGGCTTTTAACTGGGCATCGGAAATGCTGGACTTGATATAATTTTGTGCACCGATGCTGCCCACTAGAAAGTACTGAAGATCAGTAACTGTTGTGTTTACCTTTTTCAAATCGTCAAGGAACTTCGCTTCGCCAAATTGGCTTTTCCAAGCAGCGATTTGTTTAACAGCACCGTCTTTGGCAGCGTTCTGGTCAGCCTCAGATGCTTTACCGAAAAGAATTCGGTTTTGAATGAGTTGTGTGATCACCTTTTTTTGATACTCCGGTTCATCTTTAGAAGCAGCATGGCTTCCATTGAAGAGAGCTTGCAAAGCAAAGAAGGTATCAAATTCACCCTTGGTCACTGTTCCACCCTTGTAGGTTGCAACCACTTGTTTAGGATTGTTACCGATCCAAATGGTTTCATTTTCTTCGTCCCACGCGACCTTTTTCCCAAGCGCTTCACTTACAAATCTAAGTGGTACATAGGTTGAGCCTTCGTAAATAAATCCTTTCGCTTCAGAAGGTGCTTTCTCAACACCGTCAAACATATACTTAAGACTTCGGAATGCGACTTCAATTTGACTGTTTGCTGCAAATGCTACTGTCCCGCTTAATACGGAACCGATCGTTAGACCAACGATAAGTCCCTTTACTTTATCTTTCATTATTTGCGTTCCACCTCTCGATATAATCTCCCTCAAATAATTCACCAAGGGTTGAGTAATTTCCTTTTTTTTTTTAATGTAAAAATGAAGGATTCTTTGCCTGGTTGTTGTATTTGTAACGTAAGGCGATTATAAGTAAAATCCAGTTTTGACGAATTCAGGTTGAATTAAGGAGGGATAACGTGGGGGCAAATGTTGGTATACCTAGCTCAGAAGACTTGTTTCTGCTTCATGAAGGATCCCTTTACCACAGTTATCGCATCTTAGGGGCGCATGTAAGCAAAACAAAAGGGCAAGAGGGTGTTCGTTTTGCCGTATGGGCACCTCATGCCAAACAGGTTTACTTGCTTGGTGATTTCAACAGTTGGCAATCTGGGACACATCGTTTGGAGAAGTTTAGTACACTTGGCTTATGGATATTGTTCGTTCCAGAAGCAAGTGAAGGCGATTATTACAAATTTGAAATTCATAGCGAGACGGGCCAGATTTTGTTGAAAGCAGACCCGTATGCTTTTTATTCGGAATTACGTCCGGGTACCGCGTCGCGTGTTGTTGATCTAGAAGGTTATGAATGGAAGGATCAGGCATGGCAGCAGCAGAAAAAGGAAAACCCTGCTTATAATAAGCCACTATCTATTTATGAGGTTCATCTGGGTACGTGGCGCAAAAAGGATCGACATAGTGAAGACTTGTATACCTATGATCAGCTTGCTGAAGAGCTAGTCGATTACGCAGTTGAAATGGGATATACGCACATTGAATTAATGCCGCTCGCAGAGCATCCGTTTGACCGTTCTTGGGGCTACCAAGCAACAGGCTATTTCTCCGTTACTAGCCGCCATGGTACTCCGAAGGAATTCATGCATTTCGTTGACCGATGTCACCAGAAGGGGATTGGGGTCATTATGGATTGGGTCCCTGGCCATTTCTGTAAGGACAGTCATGGACTCAGGCAGTTTGATGGGAAGCCTCTGTATGAATATGAAGACCCACGCAAAGCCGAGAAGCTGGAATGGGGCACACTTACTTTTGATTTTGGTCGACCTGAGGTTCAAAGTTTCTTAATCTCAAATGCTGTATTTTGGATGGACATGTATCATATTGATGGGATTAGAGTGGATGCTGTGGCTTCTATGCTGCATTTGAATTTTGGCAGATGGAGCGAGGAACCGATCAAGAATCAATGGGGTGGGGATGATAATCCCGAAGCGATCGCATTCCTGCGCAAGCTGAATCAGGCTGTCTTCTCCTTCTACCCTGATGCGCTGATGATGGCTGAGGATTCTACCGATTGGCCGCTAGTTACTGCGCCTGTCCACGATGGAGGACTCGGATTTAATTATAAGTGGAACATGGGCTGGATGAACGATATGCTGCGTTATATGAAATTAGATCCGATTAACCGCAAGTATCATCATAAGCTGATCACGTTCTCATTCATGTATGCCTTTAGTGAAAATTATGTACTGCCGCTTTCGCACGACGAAGTGGTGCATGGCAAACGTTCACTTCTTCATAAGATGCCAGGCGATTATTGGCAGAAATTTGCAAACCTTCGCGTTCTATATGGATATATGACGGGTCACCCTGGTAAAAAACTGCTGTTTATGGGCAGTGAATTTGGGCAATTCGACGAATGGAAAGATCTTGAAGAACTTGATTGGTTTTTACTTGAAGGCTATGAAAAGCATATTCAAATGCATCATTATGTCAAATCACTTAATCAATTTTATTTGGACCAACCGGCGTTGTGGCAGTTGGATCATCATCAGGATGGTTTCGAGTGGATCAACCCTCATGATGAGAGCCAGAGCGTTGTGACCTTTATGCGCAAAGGGAAATTACCTGAGGATGACTTGATTCTCGTATGTAATTTCACCCCTGTGGTGCACCCGGATTACCGAATTGGCGTTCCGAGGCTTGGCGTGTACGAAGTCGTATTTAACAGCGATGCAACCGAATTTGGCGGTTCTGGTCAAGGTAACTCAGGGCCAATATCCAGTGAAGAGCGTTCATGGCACGGGCTGTCGAATAGTTTAGCGTTGTGTATTCCGCCGCTTGCGGCTGTTTATATAAAATGTGTGAGTGAATTCCAAACTGTGATTGACGAAGTTGAAGGGGGAAATCAGATATGCGCAGTAAAGAATGTGTTGCCATGCTCCTCGCTGGAGGAGAAGGACGAAGATTAGGCGTTCTGACGAACAATTTAGCCAAGCCAGCCGTTCATTTTGGCGGGAAGTATCGTATCATTGATTTTACCCTCAGCAATTGTACGAATTCAGGGATCGACACCGTTGGTGTCCTAACCCAGTATCAACCTCTCGTACTAAATACTTACATTGGGATTGGAAGTTCATGGGACCTTGACCGCAAATATGGCGGTGTGACAGTGTTACCACCGTTCATGGAGCAAAAAGGCGGGGATTGGTACAAAGGAACAGCGAATGCCATTTATCGCAATATCGGCTTTATTGAGCAATATGATCCCGAATATGTTTTGGTCATCTCGGGTGATCACATCTATAAAATGGACTATGATCTGATGCTGTCTTACCACAAAGAGAAGAAAGCCGACGCAACGATTGCTGTCATTGAAGTTAAATGGGAGGAAACGAATCGATTCGGCATCATGAGCGTCAATGACAAACAAGAAATAACTGAATTTGCAGAAAAACCGAAAGAAGCGAACAGTAATTTGGCTTCGATGGGTATTTATATTTTTAATTGGAGCGTATTGAAATCTTATCTGATCGAGGATGAGGAAAATCCTAACTCCAGCAAAGATTTTGGGAAAGATATTATTCCAATGATGCTGAAAGATGAGGCGAGAATGTTCGCTTATCCTTTTGAAGGCTACTGGAAAGATGTAGGTACGATCGATAGTCTGTGGGAAGCAAACATGGACCTGCTGGATGACAATAATGAGCTTAATTTAAATGATAAGGACTGGCGGGTTTACTCCCAGAATCCTTACCAGCCGGCTCAATATGTGGCACCAACTGCGAATATTAAGCGTTCACTCGTTAATGAAGGCTGCGCGATATTCGGAGATGTCGATCACTCGGTATTGTTCTTCGGTGTACAGGTTGGCGAAGGAAGCCAGATTCGCGATTCCGTCATTATGCCTAATGCCAAAATTGGTAATAACGTAACGATCAACAAAGCGATTATCGGCGAAAACACGGTCGTTGAAGACGGTGCTGTGGTAGATGGCAAAGGGGAAATTGTACTTATTGGTGGCAATGAACGGATATCAGCGAATGCCAATCAGAAGGGATGATGTCGAGTGAAACATGTGATGGGTGTCATTAATTTAGTGAATGAACCGGATGATTTGGAGGAACTGACCTACTTTCGTTGCCCAGCATCCGTGCCGTTCGGCGGTCGTTATCGACTAATTGATTTTACATTGTCAAATATGGTGAATTCCGGCATTGATAATGTTGCTGTATTCACTCAACATAAATATCGTTCGCTCATGGATCACCTTGGTTCTGGGAAAGAATGGGATTTGGATCGGAAGCGGGGTGGCTTGTTCGTTCTCCCTTCTGTGCTCAATGAACCAACTGGCATTTCACGTGGTGATTTATACCAGTTCTATAGCCATAGAGATTATTTCTATCGTGGTAAAGAAGAGCTTGTCATTATTTCACGAAGCCATATGGTATGCAACCTCGATCTGCGTGACGCTGTGCGTTATCACGAGGATTCACAAGCAGACATTACGGTTATCTATAAGCAAACAGATGAGGATATTCAAGGGAAATTCCGTCGGTTAGCGGTCAAGGATAGCGGGCAAGTGACTCTCATGGAGGATCACACAGGAAGATTGCGTACAAACAACATTTCAATGGAAATGTACATCATGAGCAAAGCGCTGCTGCTGGATATGGTTGAATCTTGCTTAGCGCAAGGTTACGATCATTTGGTTCGCGATGGCATTATGAAAAATATTGATAAGCTCAGTGTGTATGGCTATAAATTTGAAGGCCATGTAGGAATTGTGAACTCGATTCAAGGCTACTACAAGCACAGTATGCAGCTGCTTAATCCGGCGATCTGGAGAGAGCTCTTCTTCCAGAAAAACCTGATTTACACGAAGGTTAAAGATGAACCGCCTGCGAAGTACTTGGATACCGCAGCAGCTAAAAACGCACTCATCGCCAACGGCTGTGTCATCGAAGGTAAAGTGGAAAATAGTATCCTGTTCCGTGGTGTTAAAATCCGGAAAGGCGCGTACGTGAAGAACAGCATCATTCTCCAAAACTGTGAGATTGAGGAGAATGTTATCATTGAGAACGCAATCCTGGATAAGGATGTCTTCATTAGTCGTGGACGTGTCTTAACAGGAGATAACAAAGCACCATTCATTGCTGCGAAAACGAAAGTGATCTAGATCAAATAAAAGGAGTAGGAAGATGAAAGTACTATTTGCTGCATCTGAGGCTGTACCTTTTATTAAAACAGGCGGTCTAGCTGACGTAATTGGCTCCTTACCGAAGGAGCTTACTCGTCAAGGACTGGATGTGCGGGTTATTTTACCTAAGTATGGCGATATCCCTGCTGTTTATCGGGAAGCAATGACGAAGGTAGCCACATTTGATGTGTACATCGGTTGGAGAAAGCAATACATCGGAATTGAGATGCTTCAGCATGAGGGAGTCACCTTTTATTTCGTGGATAATGAGTTTTATTTCAAGCGTCCAGGCATTTATGGTTACGGAGACGAGGCGGAGCGTTTTGGGTTCTTCTGCAGAGGGATTATTGAGGCGCTCCCGTTACTTGATTTCCAGCCGGATGTGATTCATTGCCATGATTGGCAAACGGGTATGATTCCTGTGCTGCTGAAGGCACATTATCAACACCTCCCTTTCTATAGCGAGATGAAGACAATGTCTACCGTTCATAACTTGAAATACCAAGGTGTGTTTGATCAATCTCTATTAAAAGATTTGTTCGGTTTATCAGACGATCATTTCACAGGAACTGCACTTGAATTGCATGGTGGCGCAAGCTTTCTCAAAGGCGGGCTTCTCTATTCGGATCGGATAACAACGGTAAGTCAGACCTATGCGGAGGAAATACAAACTCCCTTTTATGGTGAATTTTTGGACAGCCTGCTGCGTCATCGCAAAGATCAGTTAACGGGCATTGTGAATGGCATTGATTACGACGTGTTCGATCCAATGACCGATCCACATCTGGCTGTGAATTATCGAGATTCCTTACCGAAGAAACAGCAGAATAAGCTAGCTCTTCAGGAGCGCTTGGGTCTGCCTGTGAATGGTGATGTACCGATGATTGCGTTGGTCACTCGCTTGGTGCAGCAAAAAGGACTTGATCTCATCCAGCATGTCATATCAGAGCTTCTCGCTTTGGACATTCAACTTGTCGTTCTCGGTACAGGCGACTATGGGTTTGAACAAATGTTCCGATATGCGGCTCAAACGCATCCCGATAAGGTGTCTGCTCAAATCTATTTCGATGAATCTCTTGCACATCAAATCTATGCCGCATCTGACTTATTCTTGATGCCGTCACAGTTCGAGCCTTGTGGGATTGGGCAGTTGATAGCATTACGTTATCGATCTGTACCCATTGTTAGAGAAACAGGCGGACTGAAAGATACCGTGCATCCTTATAATGAGTTCACGGGTGAGGGTACCGGATTCACATTTAGCAACTATAATGCGCATGACATGCTGCATATCATTCGCCGTGCTGTGTTTTTCTACAAGAATGATAGAGAGTCATGGTTAAAAATTCAGCAAAATATGAAAAAAGGCGATTTCAGCTGGAAAAAGTCAGCCCAGCAGTATATCGCACTTTATAAAGTAATGGTTAATAACAACGATTAAAAGGAGACTGGGGGCATTTTGCTTCCAGTCTCTTTTATCTAATTCCTCTTCATTTTATTCTTGATAGTGTCGATAAAGACATTACCGGGTGAAATTTTTTAGGAGAGGCAGTTGTTCATAATGAGCCGGACTGAGGTATGTTTAACGGATGCAGATATGTACCACTGCATGTTGTTTCAAACACCTGTAGAGGTATGGTTTGATGGTGAATTGGAAGACGCGGGTTCATTGATTGAAGCTTATTCGGATGATGTCATTAAAGTAGGCGGCGTTTATTATTTGCGAAAACTGTGCCTAATTAAGAAAATAGCATAAAGGGTAGCTTGTCAATGACCTCTTATTCACCTTGTGAATAGGGGGTCTTTTCCTAATTTGTCGAATTTCAGGTATAATAGCAATGAGTTGATATAAATGGTTTGGAGTGGTGTTATGGACTGGATATCGCATGTACTATCTGTCGTCTTTGTGATTAATATTTTACTCGCCATAACGGTTGTGTTCTTAGAACGTCGAAACGTGGCGGCAACATGGTCATGGCTCATGGTGCTCTTATTCATTCCGATTCTCGGTTTCCTTCTCTATGTGATGCTTGGACAAAATTTGAGCCGCAGAAAGTTGTATAAATGGAACCGCCGTATGCTGGAAAGAGTGCAGACCGTCATTTCAGAGCAGCGGGAACAGCTGATCGACGGGACGCTGCCGTATATTGATCCGATGGTAAGTCAGTATCGAGATTTGATTTATATGAATGTCGCAACGAATGATGCGTTCCTCACGCAAGATAATGGTGTACATATTTTCACAGACGGCGTGGCTAAATTCAGTGATTTACTGATGAAAATTGAAGCTGCTGAGTCACATATACATATGCAGTATTATATCGTTAAGAATGATTCGTTAGGTCACAAGGTCATGGAAGCTCTCACGAGGAAAGCGGAGCAAGGTGTCCACGTTAAATTCTTATATGACGATATTGGTTCAAGGTCCTTGAAGGACTCCTTTTTTCGAAATTTCCTAAAGGCTGGCGGGCAAAAAGCAGCATTTTTCCCATCGCGAATTCCATTTCTGAACTATCGGGTCAATTATCGCAATCATCGTAAATTGGTTATTATAGATGGTCAGATTGGGTACATGGGTGGATTCAATGTCGGTAATGAATATCTGGGTTTAGATCCGCGATTTGGGTACTGGCGAGATACGCACCTTCGTTTGACTGGAAGCGTCGTTCGCGCTTTGCAGTCGAGATTTATTCTGGATTGGAACTTAGCATCCGTGCAGCAAATGGAAGTTGCGCCTGAGTATTTTCCCGATACTATGGTGGAGGCCAACAGCCTGGAACACGTACCTATGCAGATTGTGGCAAGTGGACCTAATGAAGCATGGCCGCATTTCGTGTTTACATTCCTTAAAATGATTCACATGGCCAAGAGCAGAATCCTCCTGCAGACTCCTTATTTTATCCCTGAAGAGAGTATGTTGAATGCGCTGCGCATTGCCGCTCTATCGGGCATTGACGTTAGAATCATGATCCCTGAGAAAGCAGATCATATGTTTGTTCATTGGGCTTCCTTGTATTATGTAGGTGAATTGCTGCGAGCTGGAGTGAAATGCTACTTATATGATCAAGGCTTTCTTCATGCGAAAACGATCATCGTCGATGGGCAGGTTGCCTCTGTTGGGACGGCCAACTTCGATATTCGCAGCCTCCGGCTTAATTTCGAGACTAACGCCTTGATGTATCATGCAGAGACGGCGAAGAAGCTGGAAAACACTTTCTGGAAGGATATGGAGGGCAGTATGGAGTTGACGTTGGAGGAATATGATAAACGTTCCTTACGGATTCGGTTTCTGGAGTCCATATCGAAATTGGTTTCTCCCATATTGTAAACGAAGGTATAATCTATGCAAAAAAAAGGATATCCAATCATTTCTTGAGAAAGAAAGATTGAATATCCTTTTTGTATTGTGAAAAGATTAATTAATAAACCGTTTCACCATTGTCATAATTAAACTGCCATTGAATACCGAATTTATCTTCTAAGTTGCCGTAGCATTTGCTCCAGAAAGTTTCTTGAAGCTCCATGCCTACTTTGCCGCCTTCTTTCAACTTATGAAAGGCTGACTTCACTTCATCGATATCTTTGCTGACTAAGGAAAGGCTAATGTTGTTCCCGGCAACGTAAGGCATTCCTGGGAAAACATCGGAGAACATTACAGTACTTCCAGAAATGCTAAGACGTGCATGCATAACTAAATTTTTGGCTTCCTCAGGAAGAGGGAAGGATGGGTCGGGTGGTGTATCTCCAAAGGTCATGATTTGTGGCTTGTCCAGTCCAAATACGTCTGCGTAAAACTCAATGACTTCACGAGTGTTTCCATTAAAATTAAGATATACATCAATAGCCATTAATTTCACTCCTTAGGTTTGATTGTCTATCATTTCCATATTGTATCATTTAACTGTTCTAAAACCAATATACCTGCTTCTGAACAAATATAAAAATTATATGAATTTCGGCGGTAGGAACGCATGTCCACTGAAAATTGACCGATTTGACATTTTGAATAAATTTAGGATAATATAGTTTATGCAATTATATTTCACGCAATTAAATTTGAGATTAGCAAATTAAAAGCATAATAATAAATGAATGGAGGAGGTTGGAGATGACAGCCATGTCTATGAATGAATCCAATCGAGCATTTGGTGAAGCTCTTGTGAAATCATTAGTTGGAGAGCGCGGACATATTCCGATAACCAGAGCATTGCTCGATATTAATGCTGAGCTTGCAGGGACTCGTACCACGGGTGCGCCATATAATATTTATCAGCTATTGAAGCATATGAGCTACTGGCAGGAATTTTTGTTGACTTACCTTGAGGGAGGCAAGCCTGAATTGCCTTCTAGTGTCATGGACAGTTGGCCTAGCGCAGAACGTCCGGAGAGTGAAGAGGATTGGGAGTCAATTGTTCAATCTTTTTTGCAAGGAGTCGAGAGAGCTTGTGAAATTGCTCGAACGTCACAACTGGATGAAATTCTTGAAAAGTTTCCGACGGAGACGAAAGCGGGGATTTTGCGCAACATTGCCTCACATAATTCCTATCACTTGGGAGAAATAGTTTTGCTCCGCCGAATGAATGGAGCCTGGCCGCCGCCTGGCGGAGGTTACCCTTTATAGTATGTAGAAGCGGGATCTAACGAAGAACTTGGCGGAAGCAACAACAAGTAAGTTTAGTTTGAAGTAAGGGAAGGCAAATGTGCCTTCTCTTTTTTTTGAGCGATTTCTAATACCCAAGCACCGAAACAGGACGCACCAGACACTTCAACGTTCATAATTGCATTGAGCAAAGCTAGTAGTGGGTGATAGAAAATATCTCTTCGCAAGAACAACTTGTGGTCAATTAACCGGATTGACAGATGATGAAATGCAGGGTAAGATGATTTTACATTTAGTAATTTAGTAAATTAGTAAATTAGTAATTCATAAAATGGAGAGTGTGAAAAAATGAAAATACCAACTACTTTAAAACATAAGCCTGTTATCGTTTCAGAAAATTATGAGCAGGTTGATGGCCGGTACGCCCGGAATACGGATGCAAAAGGTCTATCCTTGGGATTGGCCCAGTGGAATGATAGGGGAAAGGTCGATATCTCGGCCAAAGTATGGAGATACACCGGGGAAAAATGGTCCCGTCAATCAGAAGAGCTTCCCATGCACCGCGTAATTGACCTTGCCATTTTAATTTGCAGAAGCAGCTTGCATTTTCAGGATGCTTATCGTTTCCCGAAACTGTATGACCCAGATAACACGACGATTGACCGAATTGGGCTGCAAGGGGATGCGATGAGCGTATCCGTTTGTACAGAAAATCCCATGATTGATAATGATATTAAGTTATTTGCTCAGGCTCTTTCTGATGATGGCGAAATGATGGGAGAACGTCTTCGTGTCTTATCCAGTCTGCTGAAAGAAATGGGGTATTAACCAATTTAGGAAAGGTGAAAAGGTATGAACAATCAGGAAGAATATAAATTGTCGCCAACAAGACAACTATCGGATATAGAAAAAGGGCTTATTTGGAAAAAGCCGTTATCTCATAAGGTAAGTGAAGAAGAACTGCGTATTTGCAAAGAAATTAAGCGCAACTGGCATCGAGGGGAAATGAAAATCGCCAATATTTTGTTAGAAGGTGACGCTGGTTCCGGTAAAACACAACTTGCCAAAGCATTGTCGGCGGAATTCGGGCTGCCCTATACGAAAGTGACCTGTTTTGCCGATATGGATAAATCAGATATTATTGGCGCTATTTTGCCGGTGATTTCATCAGAGCGATTAGAACAGATGGAGCCTGCGGAGCAAACCGTTTTGAAAGCTTTATATGAGAGCGATGGTTTTCAAAGTACAAATGAAATATTGATAAACGTGCTGGGGATTACACAGGAACAGGCTGCCTTAAAGATGAAGCAATTACTGAAGATGGTTACGGAAAATACCGTGGACGAAGTGGTGGAGTATCGATTTTACCCCTCCGAAATCGTCAGAGCCTATCAAAAAGGCTTTCTTCTGGAAATCCAAGAACCAACCGTTATTCGGGATGCCGCGGTGCTAATGGCACTCAACTCTGCCTTAGAGCTGGATGGCAGCATTAACCTTCCCACAGAAATCATACGCAGACACCCGGATTTCATAGCAGTCATCACAACAAACCGCAGTTATGCAGGGACCAGACCGCTAAATGAAGCACTGCGTGACAGGGTCCAGCATTCAGAAAAGATGGATCTGCCAACCAAAGAAATCATGATTGAACGGGCAATGGCCAAAACCGGTTATAAGGATGAAATGGTGTTGGATGTTTTAGCGGATATCATTATTATCTTGGACAAAATAGCCCGTGCCAATGCAATTAAAGGTGTGGCGGGTATGCGTTCATTTTTCTATTGGGCGGATTCGGTTGCCGGAGGTGCTTCAGCAAAAGAATCTCTTTATCATAAAGTCATCTACAAGATAACAACCGATTCCGAAGAAATCAAACTATTGGAAGAAGCACTAAAAAGCCAAGGTTTGATAGCCGGCTTAGATCAGGTTGAGATTGAATTAAAAAAAAGAATTTTTGATGAAGTAGAGATAAGAACATGCGGAAATATCGACGACTCTGATTTTGACCACGACAAGAAGGTGGAGGAACAGGGGATTACATTAAAAAAATCTGCGGATAGTGACGAAAGTACATCCGACGTTTCTGATGATTCTACCGATATGGAAAGTTCAGATATGGGAGAGGATGGTACTCCCAAATATCATCAGGGAAAACCTGAAACTATGTTAGAAGAAGCGAAACAAAAAGATCGGGATTTCCGTAAAAAGCTGAATCACGACGCAAGGGAGGTTGTGTCCGATTCTATTCATAAAAAGGTTAAACTCATCGTTCACCGTCCGGATTACGATATTGAATCTGAGCAGGAATATCTCAATCTAAGTAAAGAACTCATGCCTGTCGTACGGGAAATTGCTAGAAAGACACTTCCGCTGTTGGAACATGAGACTTCTTCTGAATTTGCAAAGAATCAGTATTATGGCAGCAAATTTCAAGCGGATAGTATTGCTTATCAGGATTTTAGGTATTTTGCCAAGAAACGTCCTCCAACAGAATCCCCCTCCCTTGTGGTCGGTCTAAGAGTTGATGAGTCAGCTTCCATGTCAGCTTTTGGTAGATTAGAAGCTGCAAAGCGAGCGGTGATAGCCGTGTATGAATTTTGTCAAATTTGTCATATTCCTATACAGATCTACGGGGATACAGCGGATGCTTCCAAACTGGAGCAAATGTCGATTTATGCTTATACCGATTTTGATAAAACAGATTCTAATGATCGATTCAGACTAATGGGGATTCGTGCCAGAAGTAATAATCGCGATGGGATGGCGCTTAGAATTATGGCTGACCGATTAGCTGTTGCACCTGGGCAGACAAAATTATTGATCAGCATAAGTGATGGGCAACCCAAAGCCATGGATGATTATACCGGAAACTATGCAATTAAAGACATGCAACAGACTATAGCCGAATATGAACGGAAAGGAATTACATTTCTTGCAGCCGCAATAGGTCAGGACAAGGATGTGATTAATCAAATCTATGGGAATGAGAAGTTTTTGGATATAACAAATCTAACAGAGTTTCCTGCTAAATTGGTTCGGATTATCGCTCGGTATTTGTGATTGTTGTAATCATTTATAAGACCCGAAAGGAGAAAAAGGCATGGATAAGAACAAGCGCAAGGAGCTTCAGGAAGAATACAAGCAGATTAAGACCTACATGGGTGCCATACAAATAACAAACAAGGCCAATGGCAAAATTTACGTAGATAGCTTTCCCAACCTTAAAAACAAATGGATGACCTTACAGATGCAATTGGACATGGGAAGATTCGCAAATGCCCAATTGCAAAAAGATTGGAAGGAACTAGGGGCAGAAACTTTCACCTATGAGGTGCTAGAGGAAAAGGAAGCTGACGGAGTCACCGACGTGCGCTGGGAACTTAAGCAATTGGAAAAGCGGTGGGTGGAGAAACTGCAGCCATACGGAGACAGAGGATATAATAGGGCGCCATCATCATAAATGAACAGTAAAGTGGTTGTGTGAAATTCGATGAACAATAAGAACGTGTGGAAAATTAAGCAACGACCCCGAGCTTTCAAAAAGTTCGGAGTCGTTTTTTAGTTGGATTCGCTTGAATGGTCAAGTGAACTCCCTTATGTGATGGAGGCTTCATAAATGTCAAGAATGGTTTTGGACAGCATCGTGTTGAATTCATCGTCTGTTTGCTCGGCGGTTAGTCCCTGCGATAAGGCACGCGAGAAACTAGCGATCAATCCATGATTATGTGCCAGCTTGTTGTTTGCTTCCGCTTGCGTGTAGCCGCCTGATAAAGCCACAACCCGTACAACATGCGGATCCTTCATTAAATCGCTGTAGAAATTGTTTTCCGTCGGTATGGATAGTTTTAACATAACTTTTACGTCTTTGCCAAGTTTGGATAATTGGTCGAAAATCTCATCTTTTAATAGTTTCTCCGATGTTTCCTTATCTGCGCTGTGGATATCTACTTCCGGTTCGATAATCGGAACCAGCCCCATCTGGGCGATTTGGTTACCGATGGCAAACTGTTGCTCAACGACTTGTTTGATTCCGGCAGGATTGGCTTCCTTAATAAGCGAGCGCATTTTCGTCCCGAAGATGTTTCGCTCAGCCGCACGCTTCAGAAGGTCGTTTAAACCGGAAAAGGGCTTCATGAGCTGAACCCCGTTTTCAAGGTCGGCAAGCCCTTTATCGACTTTTAGAAAAGGCACAATGCCTTTCTTCTCCCAAAGATAATCGGCTGTAAATTGCCCGTCAATGGAACGATCCATTGTGTTCTCAAATAAAATCGCACCCAAAATGTACTGGGAATCAAACGCGAAACTCTTAATAATACGCGTTCTCATCTCATGCACCAATGCGTACATCTCTTCTTCATTTGAATAGCTATCTTGCTTAATGCCATACTGCAGCAGAGCATTCGGCGTACTTCCGCCGCTTTGATCCAAGGCTGCTATAAAGCCCTTTCCCGTACGGATACGATCCAATTGCGTGGTATTCATGAGTGTTTCTCCTTCCCTTTCGTGGACTGAATGACATCTTGAATCATAATAATTATAGCACTTTTACTTGCATAGAAACATTCTAGGTTGTCCTTTTCGAGTTGACATAATAAGAGATAATGTTTATATTTTATTTATTCCGACTGTACGGTATAAAAAAACTCAAAGGAATGAGGAGGAGAAACATGCCTAAAGTAGGAATGGAGCCGAAGCGTCGAGCGGACGTAGTTAATGCGACACTAATTTGTATTAGCAGACACGGGATTGATGGCATGACGCTAGATAAGGTCGCTGAATATGCGGACTGCTCGAAGGGCGTTGTGACATATTATTTTAAGAATAAAGATAACTTGATCATAGAAGCATTTAAGTCGTTCTTAGCCTATTATGGTTTAAAAATCCAATCAGAAATCCAGAAAACAATGACAGCAGAGGAAATGATCGATGTCACGCTGAAGCACATCCTCCCGCCATATAGCGATGATAGGCAAAAGACGATCAATGTTTCGGAACTTGATGGGATTGAAAGGATGTTTATCCCGCATGAAGATCAAGCCAAGCTTTTTCTTCAGTTCTTCTCCAAAGCTGTATTGGATCGTAATTTACAGGAGGTAGTATCCAAGAGCTATTTGGAAGATCTTCACGGCATTGCGAGGATCTTTGATTACGGTAACATGTCAGGGCAAATGAGAGTGGACGATTCCAAAAGCGCCGCTTACGGCCTTCTGGCGATGGTGGTTGGACTAAGCTTCTTTAGAGTAGCGAATATTCCTCCACTGAATAATGAGGATAATCGATATATCTGTGAGGATTATGTCGGAAGATTAATTAAAGGTTGAACGACGAATGGAGGACGAATATGAAATTAGTGACAATCAAAAAGAATGATGTAGAAATGGCCGTCGTTGAAAGCAACGAAATATTGATAACTGATGTTCAGTCGGCTTTAGATCTGATGGCAACTGTACAATACGAAACAGGATGTGATCGTATAATTTTAAATCGGTCGGCATTAAGTGAGGACTTTTTCGATTTAAAAACACGGCTTGCAGGAGAAATATTACAAAAATTCATAAATTATCGAAAGAAAGTTGCAATCGTTGGTGATTTTTCTGTCTTTTCAAGTGAAAGCTTGAAGGATTTCATCTATGAATGTAACAAAGGGAAGGATATCTTTTTCTTGTCAAATGAAGAAGAAGCTATTGATAAATTGAGCAAAGCTTAACACAGATAGACTAGGAGGAAGATGGGGTGTCAAATGAATTACAGCGTCTTGTTGATTATCCGATGGTAAAAATTCCTGGTGGAGAAATCGATTTAAGGGACGATCGAACAAGCTCTAAATGGAAGGTCAACATACAACCGTTTCTTCTTGCCCGGTATCCTGTCACAAAGGAAGTTTATTTTGCCATTTCACAAAAATCATCTATTTCTTATGACGGAGATCAAAATCCGGTTGTGAATATATCATGGAATGATGCCATTTCTTTTTGCAATCTACTTTCTCAGGAAGTTGGTTTGAAGGAGTGTTATTCGATAAGTCATGATGGTGAAACTATCATTTGTGATTGGGAAGCAGATGGCTATCGCCTCCCTTCTGAAGCGGAATGGCAGTACGCATGTAAAGCAGGAACTATAGGATACAGATACGGAGAGATTGAAAAGATTGCCTGGTACAACGAAAATTCAGCTGGCACGACCCATGAAGTAGGAAGAAAAGAACCGAATGCGTGGGGGCTGTATGATATGTTAGGTAATGTTTGGGAGTGGTGCTGGGATTTATACGATCAGAATGTATATGGCTCCTACCGAATTTTTCGTGGTGGCAGCTGGGCTGAGGAGGCCAGAGGTTGTGGGGCAACGTGTCGTCGTCGCAGTCACCCGACATTTACCATTGATGACCTTGGATTCCGACTTGCTAAGTCTATGTAAGTGGTGACAAATGCAGGAGAGCGCAGCGGAAGAAGTCGAAGCGTGTACTCGTACAAAGTAATATATAAAAACAAGCCGGAGCGCATGTTGGGCAGCGCTCTGGCTTGTTTTTATTTGTGAAGTTTCATCCTACTCATGAGTAAGATGAATTCACTCTTGCTATTATGAGTAATTAGAGATATATTATTAATTAAATGATTGATCATTTAATTAATAATAATTAAATCTACAGAGAGTGGGAATGAATTTGGCAAGACCAATCAATGAAGAAAAAAGACAGGAGCGGCGTAGTTGTATCCTAAAAGAAGCCGTTGTCCTGTTCGCAGAAAATGGATATTCTAATACCACAACGGCTCTCATTGCGCAGAGTGTGGGAGTGACTGCTGGAACCATTTTTCAATATTTCCCAAGTAAAGAAGCCTTATTCTACGCCGCTGTCCTTGAGCCGCTTGCTGATATTCAGGTGAAGTCGCTTGCATGTCTAAAACAAGAGGGGACGCCGGGCGTATTAATTAAGAACATGGTAGAAGAACAATTCAATCATATCTATTGCTATACAAATGAATTGCGGCTTGTTCAATATGTCTTGGGACAACGGATAAGATTTCCTGAACTTACACAGAAGGTCCTTGAAAGTACAAAAGTAATGACAGATACTATCGAATGCGTCTATGCCAAGGGACAGTTGATGGGAGAATTCAACAAAAACTTTTCACCAGCTATGATCTCTCGTGCCTATATCTCTTTCTTAAATGGGGTAGCCTTAACTCTTGGAGAAAGTATTATCCATCACCCCGAGTGGGGAAATTTGAAGGAGCATGCCTTATATTTGTTCGCACCCACACAACCTAAAGAAAAAGCGGGGGAATCTAAATGAGTCAAACATCATTACAACCAAATTTGACATTAAACGTCCGTTCGAAAAAACGGAGGAAAATATTATTGATCCTAGGGATCATGCTATTGCTTCTGATTGGTTTTGTATTTTTTATATCCTATAAAGTAATAGACACCTTGTTGCACCATCCTAGAGACACGAATGTCAGCTACGAATTGAATATCGATAAAACTCCCTACGAAGAGGTCGAGTTCAAGAGTTTGAAAAATGATAATACGATTAGAGGTTCCTTCTTTCCTGCAAGTGGTCTTTCTGGAAAAGCAAGTAATAAGACGATTATTGTCGTCCATGGATATACGAGCAATCGTTTAGTCAAAGGGCGGACCCCAAAGTTAGTAGAGCATTTCGTTCCGAAAGGCTACAATGTATTGGCATTTGACCTCAGCTCGCAAGCTAAATCCGATGGTGATTTGATTACACTAGGCCTCAATGAAAAATACGATTTGCTAGGAGCAGTAAGCTATTTAAAATCTAGAGACCATACGGGTGATAGCATTGGAGTTATCGGCTTTTCAATGGGTGCTGCTACTTCTTTGCTAGCCGCAAGTGAAAGTGATGACATCAAAGCCGTAATTGCGGATAGTCCTTTTCGTAATGCTGGTCTATTTCTGAGAGAGGGTTTGCCCTTCTTTTCAGGTTTACCTGCGTTTCCATTTAGTTATACATCGATATGGGTGGGTAAATGGGTCATTAAGATTGATCTTGATTCCGTATCTCCTATGGATGCAGTAAAGAAGATGAAAGACAAGCCAGTTATGCTGATTCATGGAACTGGAGATCAGCAAATTAGTTATAAAAATACAGAAGCAATTTTTGAGTCATTAAAAGATGACCCATATGCAGAAGCATGGTACCCGCATAATACGGAGCATATCGATGCCATCAATCATTACCCCACTGAATATTTCCAAAGAGTAGATCGCTTTATGGATAAGTATATAGGAAAAGAGTAGAAACGACATGAAAGCCGGTGTTCCTTATAGTAGGGAAAAACCGGCTTTTCTGCTGTCACTTGACAAAATGATTTAGTAATTCGCTTAGAGTAATGGAACGATGCCATTTCTTTTTGTTGTAAGGTATGCTAATCGCTTTGATTTTTCTGTTTTAAGATTCTGGAATAATAGTAAAGGCAATAGTTCGAATTGGTGCATCCAGATCATTAACGTTGTTAGAAGTGTTGTAGTATTTTATCATTAGGTCGTTTAATTCATTTTGAAACTTTATAAAATTTTCATCATCAAGCTTTAATTCTACAAGTGAAAAAGTAGCACCATCATTTGAGCTATCTTGTTCTTCTAATTTGGTAAGATAGTTTTGATATTGAGTCATAATCGACAATTGGTAATGCGAAATATAATTCAGCTTTTCCTTAGTAGAAGACTTTTTCCACTCATCTGCACTAAGTCGGGCTTCTTCTTCATTTAAAGTGTAGTATTTTTCGGAAATGGATCTCACTTTTTTTTCTTTCATAATGCGGATAACTCCAGCATCTAACAAAACTTGTATATGTCTATATAGCGTTGCCTGAGGCACATCTTTAATGATTTTTACCATTTCAAGTGAAGTCAGTCCATTTTCTTTGTTTCTCATTAAAGCTTGAGAAATCTTCATTCTTACTGGGTGCAGGATAATTTCAGCTTTATTAACCATTTTTATCTCCCCAATCATAAAAGATCTCGTTATTATCTATAATGATAATATTATCATTGTAAATAACAATAAGACCTAAAACAATATTCTTTAAAGAAAAAATAAGTGTTACATTTTACTTTCCTATGTTATCATTATTGATAATGATAACATTATTCAATTAATAATGACTTTTAGGGGAGTGATTAATTTGCAAATGCATTATGGGTGGAACGAATTAAAAGATTTTGATTTCATGTCTGTGTTGCCGATTATTTTACCGGTACTTGCTGTAGGAATGATTTTGATCCTAATAGCATTAATGGATTTATACAAGCACAGAAAAACGAGGAAAAATGTGTTGCTATGGAGTTTCATTATTATTTTTCTAAACACGTTTGGTCCGATTCTATACTTTGTTATTGGCAGAAAGGACCGTGAAAGAACATGAAATTAGAAGTCAAAAATATTACTAAAACATATAAAGAAAAAACGGCTGTACATAACTTTTCAATGGTTCTGCAATCTGGAGAATGTGTGGGATTGATAGGGCCGAATGGGGCTGGTAAATCGACACTCATCAAAGTTATTTCAGATATTATTAATCCTACAATGGGAGAAGTATTGCTTAACGGAAAGAAAATTTCGCAAATGAAAAAGGAAATTGGCTACTTACCACAGTACCCTAACTTTTATCATTGGATGACTGCACAAGAAACTCTTGCTTTCATGGGGGAACTATCAGGATTAGGAAAAGAAGAATTAACAAAGGCGATCCCAGAGATATTATCGAAAGTAGGGTTAAGTGGAGAAGAGAATTCAAAAGTTGGAACATTTTCAGGTGGAATGAAACAGAGACTTGGCATTGCACAGGCGTTGTTACACAAGCCATCATTGATTGTAATGGATGAGCCGGTATCGGCATTAGACCCAATTGGTCGAAGAGAAGTACTGAATCTAATCGAAGAAATCAAGAGAGAGACGACGATTTTATTGTCGACGCATATTTTAAGTGATGCAGAAGAAATATGTGAAAGATTCATTATCATCAAAAATGGGCAAAAAATTGAAGATACAACCATCTCCGACTTGTTAAACAGCAATAGCCAAAATAAATTGATTTTTGAAGTTACTTCTATTGATCAAGAATGGATGGAAGTTTTGAAAAATTTGAACTATGTAAAGGATGTAGAGGCAGTAGGAAATAAAATAAAAATACAAGTTGAAAATATAGGCTTGAACAAGAATAAGCTACTAAGAAGTGCTCTGGAACATCAGGTTGACCTCGTAAAGTTTGAAATCAATAGCGATACATTAGAAGAGATATTCATGAAATTGGTGGTGGAAAAATGAATAATTTTAATGTGCTAATGAAAAAAGAATTTGTACAAATGGTACGTGAATTTAAAGTTATTTGGCTGCCGCTAGTTTTTATATTTTTAGGAATAACTCAACCCGTTGTTAGCCATTATTTACCCTCCATATTAAAAGCACTCGGTGGAGCACAAGGTATCACAATTGATCCTAGTATGGCTGCTCAGCAAGGTGGGGAAGTACTCGCAAGTACTTTAGCTGCTCAATTTGATCAGTTAGGGGTTATCATTATTGCAATTTCGATGATGGGGGTCTTACAGACAGATAAAGTTAACGGTATGTTGGCTTTTATTCTTACAAGACCGGTTACAGTAGTATCGTACATAGGTGGGAAAATAATTGCCAATTACATATTTGTTGCTTGTTCTGTAGTGTTAGGTTACTTGATTTCGTATGTATATGTTAATTTGTTGTTTACAAATGTTAATTTTGTGGATGCGATAATAGCTTCGTTGTTTTATTTGTTATGGGTTCTGTTTATGGTATCCTTCACTACGATGATAAGTACTATTTTTAATAGCCAAGGCATTATTGCATTAATTTCAATTGTATTCCTTCTGGGTTGTAGAATTGTACTAGGTTTGAGTTCTCTTACAGATTATTTGAATCCAGCAAGTATGAGTAAACAAGCCATGGAAGTTTTAATTACAGGAGCAGTTAACCCCAGTGTAATATGGAATGTTTTAGTGGTACTTATATGGATTGTACTGACAATTGTTGTAACGGTCTTTTGGATTTCTGGTAAAAGATTTAACAATGAATAATAGTTTTAGTGAACACATGCCCCTCTGGTATGTGTTTTTTGACGACAGATAAAATTAAGCTAACATCAAATTAAGCGAAGAGCCGCAAGATTTGCAGTTTATCTTGAAATTTCATGCTCTACACCTCTTGATTATAGAATATCGATTTCATCTAGGTTTTTCTACCATCACGGGTTAACGGATGTGACAACTGTGGGTTGCATTTTTCAAATAAAATAACTTGGAAAAATTTCGCAATGAAAAGTATAATATTCTACAGTATTCGACATTTTTTTGGCGAACGAGTTTATATCACAATAAAAGGGTCTAAAAATAGATGGGAGTATTCCGATGGATATTTACCTGTTACCCCTCCCAGCCAGCATGGAGGAATTTAGAGAGCACTTGCTAGCTTGTATCGATACGGAGAAACGACAACGTCTACTTCGATTTCGCCAACCCGACGATGTCGATAGAAGCTTAATTGCGGATATTTTTATCCGTGAAGCCGCAATTCGCCGGTTCGGATTACGGAATCAGGAAATCCGTTTTGGGATCGGTTCCATGGGTAAGCCGTTTTTGTCCATGGCAGCTCCTTTTCATTTCAATTGCTCCCATTCCGGTCGATTCGTATTATGCGCCGTAGCCGACAATGCTGTCGGATGTGATATTGAATTGATTCAGGAGGCAGATATGGACGTTGCCGCACTGGTGTTCTCCGGGGAAGAACGTCAGTTTCTTCGGGAGGCAAGCAGGGAAGAGCGCCGCTTGCTTTTTTACAGGCTCTGGACAAGGAAGGAGAGCTACATCAAGACGATAGGCGCAGGGCTTTCCGACTCGTTGCATACGTTTTCCGTACTTGATGAAATGGTCACCGGAGCCAATAGTTGGTTTATTCGCTCCTATGAGGGGATAGAGGATTATCAGATCGCCGTTTGCGGAAAGAGGAACTCGTTTCCAGATAATATCCAAAGGATAGATACGCTAACGTTCTTGCGGACATTCCTTGATACCTGCAAATGAGATTTAACATAAGAGGTGTTTATCATGAATGATCGGTCGACCCCGCTGAGGGACGGATGGATGGATAATAATGAAGTAAGCCGGTGGAATGATACGACATCGGAGTATCCTCACGAGGCTACGATACCGGAATTGTTCGGGATGCAGTTGGAGCAGTACGCCGAATTTCCGGCTGTTGTGGATAGAGGACAGGTGTACACCTACGAGGAATTGAACGAACGTGCGCTCGCCCTAGAGAAGGAGCTGCGCAAACAGGGCTTGCAGTCTGAACAGCTCGTCGGGATATTGCTCGATCGTTCCTTCGACTTTACGGCTTGCCTGCTTTCGGTTTTGCAAGCTGGCGGCGCTTATCTTCCGCTTGATGCGGATCTTCCGGATGAACGTATTCGATTACTGCTGCAGGATAGCGGCACTTCAGTTGTCGTGACGACACGCCAACTCTCCCGTAATTTGACTTTCTTTGCCGGCAAAATGGTATTTATCGACGATCAAATGCCAGGCTGGGAATCCGAGGCAGTGTTAACCGGGCAAGAGGCGTTCCTTGAAACCTCCTTCCCTTCGATTTCGGGGAATGGGGAGCGGTCTTCTTCTAGTCTCGCTTATGTAATGTATACATCCGGCTCTACAGGGCAGCCCAAAGGCGTTATGGTGGAGCATAAGGGTATCATTCGGTTAGTCAAGAACACGAACTATATCAAGTTTCATTCCGGTACGGACCGGATTCTGCAAACGGGCGCTCTCGGCTTCGATGCCTCCACGTTTGAAATTTGGGGCGCACTCCTTAACGGCGCCGCCTTGGTAGTGGAAGATAAACACGACGTGCTAGATGCGGAGCGTCTAGAGAGCTTGCTGACTCATCACGGCATCACGATCCTATGGCTTACCGCTCCGCTGTTTCACCAGCTCGCACTGGAGCGGCCGGGAATGTTTGCCCCGCTGAACCAAATGATCATCGGCGGAGACGTACTCCAACCAAAGATCATCAACAGCGTCAGGAAACATTGTCCTCTGGTAAAGCTGATAAATGGCTACGGTCCAACGGAGAATACGACATTCTCGACGTATCACGTAATCGATCGGGATGACGAAAACACGATTCCAATCGGACTGCCTATCAGCAACTCCACAGCTTATATTGTGGATGAAGTGGGAAATCTTAGGCCGGACGACGAAGCCGGCGAGCTGTGGGTAGGCGGCGATGGCGTTGCCCGAGGTTACATTCACCGGCAAGAGCTGACGGTGGAGAAGTTCATTTCCAGCCCGTTTCGGCAGGGAGAGCGGCTGTACCGAACGGGAGACCTTGCTCGACGCCGTTCGGACGGCAAAATCGAATTCCTTGGCCGTGTGGATAGTCAGATCAAGATTCGCGGATACCGGATCGAGATAGCCGAGATCGAACAGCATTTGTTGCGGCTGGGCGGGATCAAAGAGGTCGCCGTGCTGCTTCGCGGGCAGGAGGCAGATAAACAATTATGCGCTTATTACTGCTCAGGACCCGATTTGACGGCAGAAGAAGTGAAATCCAGTTTAAGCCGAGTACTGCCGGATTATATGGTCCCGGACTTATTTGTGAAATTGGATAAATTGCCGCTGGGCGCTAACGGAAAAATAGACCGCTCCATGCTTCCGGAGCCGGTCCGCAGAGTAAGAACCGACTTGCCGTCCGGAAGAGAAACGGGGACGGGAAATAAAGTGGAGGAAGCTTTGCTTGAACTTTGGAGAAGCACGCTTCAAAACGAACACATCGGAACGAAGGATAATTTCTTCGCTTGTGGTGGTCATTCGATCAAAGCGATGGCGTTGATCGCCCGTATCAAAAAATCATTCGCCGTACCATTCTCGATCAAAGCTTTATATATGCATCCTACCGTGGAGTCTGCCGCCTGCTTGCTGGAACAACAGCTGGCGCAAGCCTCGGCCGAAGTGCCGCAGTTGCAGCTTGTCGGCAGAAAAGAGTGGCATTCACTGTCTTCAGCGCAAACCCGCATGTTTATGGAGCAGCACTTTGAACCGTCCAGTACGGCGTACAATATCCCTATGTGCTGGCATATCGAAGGGCTTCTCGAAGTGGATCGCCTCCGGGCAGCACTGCAGAAGCTGGTTGAACGGCATGCTTCGCTGCGCACTTTTTTCGTGCTGTTTGACGGGCAACCGATGCAGCAGGTACTCGAGCGGGTAGAGGTGGAACTGGTGCACGGAGATATTTCCGGTCAGGAGCGGGGGCAAGGTCTGGACTATCAACCAAGTATACATAACTTTATTCGCTCGTTTGATTTGGCGAAGGCACCGCTCTTACGCGCCGCAGTTGTACGCACCGGCGAATCTGCTTGGATGCTGCTGCTGGACGTCCATCATATCGTATGTGACGGTACCTCGCTGTCTGTGATATTGAGCGATTTATCGTTTTTATATAACAACGACCGACTTCCCGCTCCTCAGTTTACAGTTACGGATTACGCGGAATGGGAGCGGCTCTATTTGGAATCGCCGGAAGGCCAGAAGCACGAATTATACTGGAAGGAGCTATACCGCGAACCGTTCGTTCCTATTCGACTGCCGTACGATGCTCCAATGACTTCGGCACGTCCCGCAAAAGCCGGGCAATACAACTTCTCGCTCGATGTCGCCCGGAGCGCCCGGCTTAAACGATGGGCAGACAAACATTCAACGACAATGTTTACTGCCTTGTTCGCGCTTTATAACCTGCTGTGGCACCGCTATTCCGGGCAAACCGATCTTGTAATCGGCACGGTAACGGCATCCCGGCAGCATGTGGAGATGCAGTCCGTTGTCGGCATGTTCGTCAGCACATTGGCGGTCCGATGCCGAATGGATGCTGGCATCAAACTGGAGGACTGGGTACGGCAAATTAACCATAACTTGATAGATGCGTTTGAGCACGAACTGTTCCCTTTCGATAAGCTTGTCCGTTATGTGCAGCGTCACCGTGATTCCAACCGCAATCCGTTATTCAATACGGCTTTTGTTTGGCAAAACGCCGATCCATTAACGCTGACACTGCCTCAGATGATCGTTTCAGACGTTCTTGTGCCGCAGCAAGATGCGAAGTTTGACTTGCTGCTCGAAGGCAAGGAGACAGCCGGTGAGCTGCACTTTCGATTCGAATACCTTCAAGATCGATTTCGTCCGGAAACGATCGAAAGCCTGGCGTCCGACTTCTTCGCTCTGATAGATTGGGCGCTTGCGTCGGAGCCCGAAACGCGGGTCGATTCGTTTGTGCTTCCCCGTCTATCGGGACGGAAGGATATCATACGGAGGTTTAATGATACAGCCACCGTTTACCCTCGCGATAGAAAGGTGAACGAACTTTTCGAAGAGCAGGCGAAACTGTTTCCTGAACATACAGCGGTTATTTGCGGGGAAGAGTCGATTTCATACCAACAGCTCAACAGCCGGTCGCAGGCAATCGCTATGAAGCTGAGAGATCGCGGGGTGAGAAAAGACAGGGTCGTCGGTGTAATGCTCTCACGATCTATCGATTATATCGCCGGTGTGCTTGGAGTTCTCAAGGCCGGAGGAGCCTATTTACCCCTGGATCCCGAGCTTCCGGACGAACGAATTCGTTATATGCTGGAGAATTCGGGGGCGGATGTTGTTCTTACTGACTCCAGTTCAAGGGACCGAATGGCTTTATCGTCCATGCATTTGAAAACGATGCAGCTCGAGGAAGTCAAAATGGGAGCCGCTAGTGAGCAGGCATTTAACCCACAGCTAGAAGAGGGGGGCGGTCCGACTGATTTGGCATATGTGATGTACACCTCCGGCTCTACCGGACTGCCGAAGGGCGTAATGATCGAGCATAGAGGCGTCGTACGTCTAGTTAGAGGCGCAGACTACGTTACATTTGTTCCTGGCCAAGATAAGGTGCTGCAGGCTGGCGCGTTAGGCTTCGACGCTTCGACCTTCGAAATATGGGGTGCTCTTCTGAACGGCGGTACACTTGTGCTGACGGATAAATACGATCTGCTCAGCGCCGTAAGCTTGAAGCGACTGCTCAATCGCCACGGTATCACGATGCTTCTCCTGACATCGCCTCTGTTTCATCAATTGGCCATCGAGCAGGCGGATTTGTTCGCTTCGCTGCGGTGTTTGCTAGTTGGCGGCGACGTTATCTTTCCGAAAATTGCGGATCATGTAGTGAAATGCTGCCCCAGTGTGCAACTGATCAATGTATATGGACCGACCGAAAATGCCACATTTTCTACCACTTTTCCGATCGATAAACCATTTGAGCAATCCATTCCGATCGGTCGTCCGATCAGCAATTCTACTGCGTATATCGTAGGGGAAGATGGTCAGCTGCTCGACGTCGGCGAGGTAGGCGAACTGTGGGTAGGAGGAGACGGCGTTGCGCGTGGGTATATAAACAATCCGGAGCTGACGGCGGATAAATTTATGCAGAGTCCGTTTAGGCGAGGAGAACGCCTTTACAAAACTGGGGATATGGCTCTTTGGCTTGAAGATGGTACGATAGAGTTTCTCGGACGGAAAGATAATCAGGTGAAAATAAGGGGCTATCGTATCGAGTTGCCGGAAATCGAGCGGGTGCTGCTGCGCCATGAAGCGGTGCGTGAAGCCGTTGTACGGGTCAGGGAACGCGGTTACGCGAAACTCATCTGCGCCTATTTTACTGCAAGCTCGAGGTTGACGGCAGAGGAAGTAAGAGCGTTTCTTGGCGCTTCTTTACCGGAGTATATGCTTCCTAGCGATTATATTCAATTGAAGCAGATGCCCCTTACCATCAATGGCAAAATCGATAGCGGAGCGCTTCCGGACCCTGAGGCTGGCGATATTATGGAGCAAGAACAGCAATGGCGGGATGGTGCGCCGGAAAGCGAAATGGAGAAGCGGCTGCTGAAGCTATGGCAGGAAGTTCTGCAATCCGGCAGCGCGGGCATAGATGACCATTTCTTTGAAATGGGGGGGCATTCGCTAGCGGCCATGAGATTGATTGCTGCAGTGAACGCATCTTTCGGCACCGATCTTCCGATTCGCGCTTTATTCGAGCAGCCGATTTTGCGGCATTTTGCGGCTGTCATTGAGACTGCAGCCGCCATAGCCTGTGCTCTTCCGGAAGTTGAACAAGCTGATTCGTACCCGCTTGCCTATTCCCAGCGGCATATTTACATCGAGCACCGGCAGCATCCGGATGGGTGTATCTATAACATGCCGATGTTGTGGCGTTGTGAACCGGAGCTAGATCATGGCAAGCTGGAAGCTGCGGCTCAAGAGCTGGTGCGGCGACATGAAGCGTTTCGGACTTCCTTTCACTTGCACGATGGCGAGCCGGTACAATGTATCCATCCCAGCGTTGATCTGCATATCGACGAAGAGATACTTCATGGTTTCGATAAACTGCCGCAAGTTGTACATGCCTTCCTGCAGCCGTTCGATCTTGCGCAGTCTCCGCTTTTGCGAATGAAGCTTGTCCATGTAGAGGATTCCGATAGGACGGCGCAATATTTGCTGCTGGATATGCACCATATCATTTCCGACGGCGTTTCTGTCGAACGATTTATGGATGAATTGACGGTTTTGTACGAGGGGGGGACCCCGGTCTGGCCCGTGAGGCAGATGAAAGACTATGCGGTTTGGCAGATGTACTATGTGAATTCGCCTGATTTCCGCAACCAGGAAGCTTATTGGCAAGCGCAGTTCAAGGAACAGGTGAAGCTGCTTCAGTTGCCTTTCGATAAGCCAAGGCGAGGAAAGTCGACCGGCAAAGGGGATAGGGTAAGCATACAGGCCGATCCGGAAACAGTCTTGAAGCTGCAGCAGTTCTCCAAAGAGCATCAGGTCACCCTCTATATGGCTTTGTTCAGTCTTTACAGTGTGTGGTTGTCGAAATATGCAGACCAAACAGATCTCGTGATCGGCACGCCCGTTTCCGACAGATGGCACGCCGAGTTTCAAGGAACAATGGGTATGTTCGTTAATACACTGGCGATTCGCAGCTTTCCGCTACCCAAGATGAGCTTTCAGCAATTTCTGGGAGAAACGAAGACGAACATCCTGCTTGCCCTTGATCACCAAGCTTATCCGCTGGAGCTGCTTGTCAAACATGCTGCAGTCTCACGAGAGCAGTTCATTCGGAATCCGCTTTTCGATACGATGTTCGTCATGCAAAGTGTCAATGACTTGCACAGAGCAAGAAAGTTTCATCCGGAGCTACTCGATGTGCATAAAGCCAAATTCGATTTGCTGCTTGAAGCGGTAGAAAGCGGCGGCAGCTTGACGTTTCATCTGGAATACGATGCCGATTTGTTCGAGTATGAGACAGCCGTAAGAATGGCAGCCCACTTCCTTCATGTCGTCCGCACGGCGATCGCCGATCCGCAGATCTGTTTGGTGGATATTGAACTCGTTACGGAAGATGAGAAAGCCGCGATTCTGAATGATAATCCGGAGGAATCTTCTTATTACTACGGGCAGACAGTTATCCAGATGGTAGAAGAAAGCTGCGACAAGTTTAGCGGGAAACATGCAGTTGTTTATGACGGCAGGAGGCTCAGTTACAACGAGCTCCATATTCAATCCAATCGTGTTGCCCATGCGCTCAGGAGCAAGGGAATCCGCATCGGCGATGTAGTGGCTTTGACCATGGAAAGATCGATTGAGGCGATCATTGCTATGATTGGAATTTTCAAAAGCGGGGCAGTCTATCTTCCCATCGACTGTATGATTCCACCGCAACGTATGGAACAGATATTGGCGGAGTCGAACGCCGTGGCAGCAATCATGTCGACCGATATGCGTTCTTCCGTGACATTCAAGGGTGTGCCTCTCGATATGGCGGAACTTCTGCATGAACCGGACGCCAGTGATGTGCCGTCTTCACGGCAATGTGGCGACCTGGCTTATCTCATCTTCACATCGGGCTCCACGGGAACTCCGAAGGGTGTAATGATAGGAGAGCGTTCTTTCGCCAACGCAGTGGAATGGCATCGCCGGTTTTACCGGATCGTCGAAGACGACCGGAGCACCCAGTATGCTTCCCTCGGCTTTGATGCATCGATTCTGGAAATTTTCCCTTATCTCATTGCCGGGGCGACGCTCCATATCGTTCCGGAACCTATCAAGCTTGACATGTATCGTTTAAACGACTACTTCGAGCAGCACGGCATTACCGTAAGTTTTTTGCCGACACAGATTGCGGAGTCGTTTATGAACTTGCCGAATCGTTCGCTGCGTCTGCTGTTGACGGCTGGAGATAAGCTCCGTTCATTCACGCCGCAGCGCTATTCGGTATACAACAACTACGGTCCGACGGAAAACACCGTGGTAGCCACATGTCATCTCGTGCGGGAAAGCGAGCCGAACATTCCAATCGGGAAACCCGTAGCAAACGCCCGGATCTATATCCTGGATCCGCATGGGAAGCTGCTGCCGACTGGCTTGACCGGCGAGTTGTGTATCGCCGGAGAAGGTCTGGCCTTAGGGTACTGGAATAGGCCTGAACTTACGGAACAGCAATTTGTAACACACCCGCTCGTCCCAGACGGAAAGCTGTACCGGACGGGCGATTTGGCCAGATGGAGAACCGATGGAACGCTCGAATACATCGGCAGGATCGACAATCAGGTGAAAATACGCGGTAACAGGGTCGAATTAGGCGAGGTGGAGCGGATTGTTATCGAACATCCGGCAACAAGCGCGGCGGTTGTGCTAGATATCGAAGATAACATGCACGATAAATCGTTGTGCGCGTTTTACCTAGCCGATCGGGAGATATCCCGAGAAGAATGGCTTACTTATTGTTCAGCCCGGTTGCCCGGATATATGGTTCCTTCCATGTTTGTGAAGGTTGAGGCCATTCCGTTAAACACCAATGGAAAAATAGATCGAAAGCGGTTATTGGAGCTGGCGGAAGAAGCAAAGCGAAATTTGCCTAGCACCGCTGCAACGATAGTGGAGCCGAGTGATCGAATCGAAACGCGCATTGCCGAGGCTTTTCAGGATGTGCTTGGGTCACGGCTTGGAGTTCACGACCATTTTTTCGAGCACGGCGGGGATTCGATCAAGGCTATTCGGGTTATGTCTCAATTGACAGAACATTTTGAGCTGGGCATCAACGATTTATTTGAACATCCCACCATTGCACGATTAAAAGCGAACATTCGACTCCGAAGCGAAAGCGTTAGGATGAACGAGAACATCGCTTCCAAGGAACACATGAGCTTATCGGATATGAAGCACGAGCTGCGCGAATACAAACGTCGAATCTCTTCGGAAAAAACGGAAGTAGACGAATCTGATGTCCCATTCCATGAAATACTGCTTACGGGTAGTACGGGGTACTTCGGTATGTATTTCCTACACGCACTGCTTGCGACCACGGACAGCCGCGTCCATCTGCTTGTGCGCGCCGAAAGCGATGGCAAAGCAGCGACTAAAGCAGCCGAAATGTGGCGTTTTTATTTCGAAGAGCCGTTTCCTCCCGAAGGGGACAGAGTGCGGGTGTACGCCGGAGACATTACGGAGGACCGTTTGGGCTTATGCGAAGAGATGTACGGGCGGCTAGCGGCAGATATCGACTGTATCGTTCATGCTGCGGCTAAGACCAAGCATTACGGTTTCATCGAAGAGTTCGAGCGGCAGAACGTGAAGGGGACCGAGGAAGTCCTGCGCTTGTCCGCTACAGGTCGTAGTAAGCACGTTTATTACATTTCCACCCTAAGCGTTGCATCGGGGTTTATGCCAGACCGTCTCTTCTCGATATTTTCTGAATATGACGTCGATGCGGGTCAGACTTCAGGCAATTATTATATCAGAACCAAGCTGGAAGCTGAGAAAATGGTTCAACAGCACAGCGAGCAGGGCTATCCGGCCACCATCGTACGGCTTGGCAATGTGCTGTTCCACTCCGGTACCGGAAAATTCCAAAAGAATATAGACGACAATGCGTTTTACGGGCTCTTCCGCGCCTTTTACCGGTTAAAGATCATGCCGGATTTATCTGGACGCACGCTGGATTTCTCTTTCGTCGACCGTGCAGGCGACGCAGCGGCCAAGCTCATTGCGAGTCGTATAACGGATGCTGTGATTCACGTGGCTAATCCATACAAGGTAAGCTTTCGCATGCTTGCGAATCTCATCAATCAGGCTTGCGGGGAACAGAGAATTCAGCTTTATCCGCTTCACGAATTCCTCCGAGTGACCGAGGCTGCTTACCGCGAACAGCCGCAGTTATCCTCGGAAGCAAGGGAGGATCTGGAGAATGTTATGCTGGAGTTTCATACAACGCAGCTCGAAGCCTCGACACCGATATTCCTCCGATCGAACAAATCGGTTGCTCTAATGAATCAATTAAATGTTCAGTGGCCTATGATCGGGCTGGCTCATATCTCGCGGATGCTGGCATACTGCCGCCAGATCGGTTTTTTAAAAGATTAAGATAGGGTTGAGATGAATCGCCTAGTGTGCCAACCTGGTTTACCGCAGCTCCTCTTGACTACAAATAAGCATCCGAAAGGATGCTTATTTGTAGTTTTCAATATACAACCGAAGAGCTTGTTTTAGCATTAAGATTATTGAATTCTGGAAAAAGTGAATACAGTTTTCTAAAATATTTGCCAGCTAATAGTTGGCTTTTTTGTTGTATAATAACAAGAAGAAAATGGTAATTCATAAATATTAAATTATTGATAAAAGAATGATTTTATTGGGTAATATTTTAAACTTATCACGTTCATTAAAAAAAGGTGGCTAATGACATTGAAATTTAAATTCAATAATAATCCAGCATGGTTTAATATAGTCATTGCTCTAACTGTAATCATCCAGATCATTGGACTGTACCATATACAAAACCAATACTATCGAAGCTTATGTCAGTTTACAATGGCTATTTTTTCTATTTCTTACTCAATTAAAGAAAGAAAAACTAATCGATTTTATACTGTATTTTTTTGTATCTTAGCTATTGTATTTCTTTATTTATCATGGAGTACCCTGCAACTTCCACATAGATAAAGTAATAGATTTATAATAACGAATGATTTATTAGTGGGAGTGAATAAATGCAAGCAGTATTTGTAACTTGGTTCAGTTTTTTTATTGGTAGTTTTCTTATTTTACGACTGCTCAGTCCTTGGTCAAAGACTTATTGGAAAAAGGAGTTAACTATTGCAATTGCTCAAGCGGTTATCTTTACGATCTTTTTGTTAGTCATTTCTCATAATAATTCAAGCTAGGTTAGATGAAAGCACGATTTTATTGTTAAGAAGGTGCATTAAAACTTGGAAAGTTATAAACTCTTGGTTGATATACTGTGGGAAGTAAGTAATCTGATTAATTCCTCAAATACTAATATTACTTGGTCGAGATTTAATACCGTAGAAGAAGTATTGTCTACACTGGATACATACATTAAAAGACTTAATCAGCTTGATAATGCAGTCATTTCTGAAATAGAACTTCTTTTTGCCCCAACAGGTTCAATACAAGAAATATCCATATGTAGTGGCTGGAGCAATGAATACAAGAAGTTATCAAGTCGCTTTGATGTTATTATAGCATCTAATTAAAAGAGCAATTTCATTTGAGGTCAGGTGACTATATGGAGTGGAAAGAATTAAGGAATATGAAAGATGTAAATGAATTATTAATTTCTTTTGGATATTTCCATGACAGTTGTATGAAAGAATTACATATGTGGAGTGAACATTATGTACATGAAGACCTTTCGATGTATCTTTCTGCCGAACTAGACCATAAAGTTCGTATTCTCTTTCACAGGCAAGATACGAGTCCGTCAGCTATTGAACTTATGTTTGAGGAAGTAACAGAAATTAACATAATCCCAAGTCCTCAAAACTATGATTCGATAATATGGGAAGCAACATTTATATATAATGAGAGTATGTTTTATTGGGCTGATATTGGTGGCTGGAAGCCGGAACAACATTCAGAAAAGAAGTCAAGCTGGTTATCTGCAAAAAAAGTGAGTTGGCGTGATGCGAGTGATTGGATGGGTAAAGATTTAAGATATGGAGCAAGAGAGTAGCTAAAACATGGATTTCATTAAAGTAGTCGATTGGAGGTTATCAATTGGACAAAGAACAAATCCATGATGAAGTTTCTTTATCATTGAGAAATGAAATGGAAAGTGTATGGGATATAAATAGACGCTACTGGTATCCGTTAAACGAATGTAAAAGAAGCGACCTAATTGCTTTTAATGCTGATTATATTGAGGATGATAAGAGTAAGCATGAATTTATTCTAACCGTCTTAAAGGAACATGGAATAGAGCAGATATATGAATTTCTTGAAACAGGTGAGACGTATAGAATACAAATATCAGACTTGCATCCTTTCTATGGTTACTATGGTGCTATAGGGGGAGAAGGCTTTTGGTGTTCAGATAAAATGGACTGGATTATTTATGCTTCCCATGAAGGTACAATAACGTTTGGTGGAGAATGGCTGGTTAGCAAATTAAAGTCAGTTTGGATTGATTGGAGAAATCATGTAGATTGGGATTCTAAGAACTAATAAAAGAGAAGTTTCATTAAGTTGGACAACCCCTATTGAGGTAAGGTTAACATAGAAATTGCTTTCTTTTTGTATTGAACGCCTTGCAAGGCGTTTTTCTTTTCTATTGTATTAGAAATATAATAATAACAATCCAAAAGTAGGAAGGAAATGTAAAATGCCTGAACGGAAACCAAATTTACTTATAAACGAAAAATCTCCATATCTACTTCAACACGCATACAATCCGATCAATTGGCATTCGTGGAATAGTGAAGCTTTTGAGATTGCTAAAAGAGAGAATAAACCAATATTTCTTAGTATCGGATATAGTTGTTGCCATTGGTGTCATGTCATGGCACACGAGTCATTCGAAGACCAAATCGTTGCAGACATGCTGAATAAAGATTTCATCTCGATCAAAGTGGACCGCGAAGAACGCCCGGATGTCGACCATATCTATATGGCTGTTTGTCAGGCGATGACAGGGCAAGGGGGATGGCCGCTTACGGTGTTTTTGACACCTGAGAAAAAACCTTTCTTCGCTGGGACGTATTTCCCACGCAGTCGGAAGTATAATCGAGCAGGGATGGTTGAGATCATCGCACAGCTAGCAGGGAAGTGGAAGGAAGATCCTGATCGAATTCGCGAGGCTGCTGATCAGGTGATCACGGAAACGACCAGTCGATTGCTGGAGAATCGCTCAGGCGGAGTGGTGTCAGAGGAAACGCTTCATGAAGCTTTTCGTATATATGAGAGTAATTTTGATGCTGAACATGGCGGATTTGGCAGCTCTCCGAAGTTTCCGACATCTCACAATTTATCTTTCCTCCTGAGATACTATCAAAAAACGGGCAATGCACGTGCGCTTGAGATTGTGGAAAAAACGCTAGATTCCATGCATCGTGGAGGTATGTTTGACCACATTGGATTCGGTTTTTCCCGGTATTCGGTGGATGAAAAATGGTTAGTGCCGCATTTTGAAAAGATGCTTTACGATAATGCTCTATTAATTATGACTTACATAGAGGCCTACCAAGTGACTGGAAAAGAGAAGTATGCAGAGGTCGCTGAGCAAATTATTACTTACGTTCTTCGGGATATGACAGATGAGGGTGGAGCTTTCTATTCCGCTGAGGATGCGGATTCAGAAGGTGTGGAAGGCAAATTCTATGTCTGGACGCCGGATGAAGTGGAGGACGTATTAGGGATTGAAGAAGGCGATCTATTTTCCGAACTGTATGATATTACGGAGTCGGGTAATTTTGAGGGGCATAATATCCCGAATTTAATTGGAACGACGATGGAATCTTTTGCGAGGCGTAAGCAAATCCCATTGGATGAGCTGAAGCAGCGGATTGAGGCTGCCCGCGTTAAGCTGTTCGCGCATCGCGAGCAGCGTATCCATCCGGGCAAGGATGACAAGATTCTGACCGCGTGGAACGGTCTGATGATAGCTGCGCTGTCCAAGGCGGCACGTGCCTTGGACAAGCCTTCTTACGCGGAGGCAGCCGCGAAAGCCGCGGAATTCCTCCTGCGCGAGCTGCACCGCGAGGACGGGCGGTTGCTCGCCCGCTACCGCGATGGCGAAGCGGCTTTCCTCGGCTACGTGGACGACTACGCGTTCCTCGTCTGGGGCCTCATCGAGCTGTACGAAACCACGTTCGAGCTGCGCTATCTCCGTGAAGCTGTCCAGCTGAACGCAGAGATGCTTCGCCTCTTCGGAGACGAAGAGAAGGGCGGGCTCTTCTTCTACGGCAGCGATGCCGAGCAGCTGCTCACCCGCCCCAAAGAGATCTACGACGGCGCGATGCCGTCGGGCAACGGTGCAGCCGCGCTGAACCTGCTGCGGCTGTCCAGGCTGACCTACGACGCGAAGCTGTCGCAGGCAGCAGAAGTGCAGCTCCAGGCGTTCGCCGGAGCTGTTGCGTCCTACCCGCCGGGCCATGCGCTCACGCTGGCCGCGCTCGATTTCGCTTATGGCGAAGCCAGCGAAATTGTCATCGCCGGCGACCCGGCGAAACCAGAGACGCAGCACATGCTGCGCACGGTGCAGCGGCAGTATCTGCCGAATGCGCTGCTGATTCTTCATCCGCCGGGAGAGGCGGGCGAAGAAGTGCGCAAGCTCATTCCGCTCGTGCAAGACAAGCTGCCGCTTGGAGGGCAGGCAACAGCCTACGTGTGCCAAAACTTTGCCTGCCAAGCGCCAACTCAGGATCTGGAGGAGCTTGAAAATCTCTCCTCGAAACACTGATAATAATTATCATTATTGGTTACAATGAGAATAAGGGCAAGGAAAAAGAGAAGAGGCCCCCGACAGGGCCTCTTTTAACGCTCTGAATTTTCACTCTAACTCTTTCGCACTAAAAGTACGCTCTAGCTCAACGCTCTAAATGTTAGGCTCTAGCTCAATGCTCTAAATGTTACGTTTTAGCTCATACGCTCTAGCTCTTACGCACAAAAAGTTACGCTCTAGCTCTAATGCACTAACTCTAACGATCTAAATCTTAGACTCAAACGTCTTACAATCCGTTTCCTCGGAATTACGCGCTTGGTTACTGCCGCGGTGACTCACGACATAAATCGAGCTTGCATTGCATTTGTTTTCGGTTGCCCAATATTTGCAGGAATTCACTTCACAAAGAACATCTTTAGCCATGCCTTTTTCGCCTCCTCCATTTAATATAGGGATCTTTGTTCGGAGAACAAAGTCTCTCTTATTTAGGGTGGGCGAAAGAGGCCTATTTTTATACATAGGCTGGAAGGGTTTATTATTCACCTTAACAATGATTACCCACATATAAATGGAGTAGCTACAAACTTCAAGGGGTTGAACCTATGGCTAAGGATGAGTTGCAACAATGTGTCAGGTGTAAATATGTCGCTGATAAAGAAGATAACTACTGCATTCGTTGTGGAGCGCCGCTTAAGAATAAATGTACCAAAGAGAAAACCTTATTGCACAAAGGGTGCTATAAAGTTAACAAGCCGGACGCCAAATATTGTTCGGGCTGCGGTACTGAAACCATTTTTAGCGAATGGGGTCTTATCTGATCTGCATCGAATAGCTCAAATTTCATCGAATAACGCCCTCTCGTTCCGCTAATTCAATGTTTAGCTCATTTCATCCACTTTAGCGGCTTGTCGTTCCGTTAAGAATAACATTGACACCAAAAGGACCTCCCCACATTGGCGGAAGTCCTTTTTTCCTCTTATTATTTATTCTGCAAAATCAATTTCCATAAGTCCGCTTGATCATAACCAAGCCGCCATGCTGCGACACCAGCGATGTCGTACTTTTTCGCCATGTCCAGACGAGCTTTGACCGTAGCCTCATCTTCCAACCAGAATACATAGGTGAAGCCATCCTCTTGGTACTCGATCCGATATTGTTCGAAGGTTTTGTCCCAAGTTTGTTTGGTTGATTTGGAAGCTAATAAAGCAGGGATGTCTTTCATCAGCAAGGTTCGATTACTTTGCAAGGCTCCGGCTGCATCCAGCTTCCATTCACGCACATAGTAGGGGATACCTAGAATGATTTTGTCCCGCGGAATGCCATAGGAAAGGAATTCTTGAATACCGCCATCTGTCCAAGGAAGTCCGGCTACAGACCCAGCAGAAGTACTGCCCCGCCAGAACTGATCGTAGGCCATGATGACGACGTAATCAACCAGACTCCCCAGCTTCTCATGATCGAATGCAGAAAGATGGTTCCATTTGACACTCCCACGTGGCAGATCAATGGATACAGCTAGGCTGTTCAAGTGAGCGTATGAGGTTAATTTGGCTATGAAGGCTGTAAAAGCGTTACGATCCGAACCAGCCAGGCTTTCGAAATCCACATTGATTCCCGGAACTCCAAGCTGCACAGAGCGGTCTACCAAGGCCTTAACGAATTTGTCTTGGGCAGCGCTATCCGCAAGGAATTGAGTTGTCAAGGTCGAGTTAAATTGGTTGCTGACTAGCGGATATACGGTGTATCCATTCTTTTGGAGCCATGTGACGGTATCGGCATTGGATTGATCCTTCAAATTACCTGCTGCATCCGCAAGCTCGAAATAGCTTGGAGAATCAACATCAAGTCCGACTGTATTATTCACATGCGCTTTAATCGCATCACCACCGGCCATGCCGTTCCAGCCCCATACCTGGAGCTTTTTGAAGTTATCCCAAAGGAAGCGATGATCGAGCGTTTGAACAGAAGAATTACTGTACTGCACACTGTAACTTAAGGCTTCGGGAATCGTCTTAAATTCGCCTATGAGAGCTGTATTCTGAAACACTTGATAAGAGGCGTAGTTGTTCCAAATTTTGCGGCCATCTAGGAAGATAGAGCTGTGTCCCCATAGGTGTGCGTAATCTTGTGCTTCATTCAAGGAAGCAAAGTCCTGCAAAAATGTGTCATTTTGAAATACTTTATAAATTTTAAGATTGCTATACACCGTTTTTTTCGTATTTTTATTGACTACGGTTGAATTTCCCCATTTGAGAGCTTCATTAATGGCGTCCTCTAAGGATGCAAAGGCCCAGTTGTCTGCTGAAAATGTACCTTGATACACCTTGTAAATAAGCTCACCAGAGCGGAGTGATTTCTTTTCCTCATTTGAGATATTGTCCCAAACCCACTTATTGCTGTTTAAATCAATAATATGGGCGCCGCCCCATTTCTTCGCTTCGGCAACGGCTTCGTTCAACGTTAGAAACTTCCATGAATCCTGCGTGATTTCATTTTGGTAGACTTGGAAATTAGGATAATTGTTCCACACCCAACCTGAGGATTGCAGGTCCCGAACACTAGCGTTGGTCCATTTTTTTGCTTCAGCGATGGCTGCGTCCAGTGAGGCAAATTGCCACTCTGGCAATGATACATCCAACTGAAAAACTTGATAGCGTGGGAAATTGTTCCACAACCATTTGCGAGTGCTTATTTCTTCAACATGACTATTCGTAAAACCTTTTGCAAATGCTTCTGCTTGCCCATAAGCCGCAAATTCCATGAGTACATGATTGTACTGATAGACGCGGTATTTCGTTGTTTTGTCCGGACTTGATTGAACCGTACCTGCAGCATGAACAGCAGTTGGTACGCTCATCGATAGTATCAGGGTGCCTGTGAGCATCCATTTCCCAATTTTCATCCATCACGCCTCTTTCTACTAAACTACTTAATTGGACGTAAGATATGATAGTTTGGTTGCGTTGGAAAATGTATGAAAGTTAGTGACCCCTCGTTGATGTTGGACGATGGCACAACTTTCGAGTAACATGAGAAGTAATTAGGCATTACCGTGATCACAACAAGGTGAGGGGAACGAATCATGAAGCCGTATCCGGAGGCATATATCGATTATTTACTTTATTTCCATGCACAACGAGATTATTTTGAATGCCATGAAGTGATGGAGGAGTTCTGGAAGGAACATCCTGGGGATGCACGCAGCAGAACCTATGTCGCTCTTATTCAAATAGCAGTAGGTATGTATCATATTCGTAGAGGCAACCGCACTGGTGCTGTGAAAATGCTGCAAAGCGCGGGAAGGAATGCAGAAGCTCCTCATGTCCTTTCATTGGGGCTTAACCCCGATAAGCTTCAAGAGCTTCTTAACCAGGTTTGGTCTTCCATAGAGCAAAATGAATTTCTATATGAGGATATTAATTTGCCTATTACTGACCCGGAACTTATAGATTTCTGCTTAAAAGAGTGCGACAGAAGAGGGCTGATATGGCAGTCGCCAAGCCTGATGGAAGATGAGCATCTCATCCAAAAACATACGCGGAGAGATCGTTCAGAGGTAATTAATGAAAGAGCAAGGCAGCAGCAGATTCGCAAGGAAAAGGGTGGCGCTAGATGAGTTCGGAAGGCAAAGTTCTAGTTGTAGATGACGAACCGAATATTGCTGAAGTCGTCAGACTGTACTTGGAGCATTCCAACTATGAGGCGATTATATTGCCGCGAGGGCAGGAAGTGCTTCGTACGATAATAAACGAGAAACCAAACTTGGTTCTACTGGATATCATGCTCCCTGATATATCCGGTTACGAGTTATGTGAGCAAATTCGCAAAATGGAGGCCCCCTATCATCAAACGCCAATCATATTCCTCACGGCAAAAGGGGAGTCCATCGATAAGCTGAGAGGGTTTAATCTGGGGGTTGACGATTATTTGGTCAAGCCTTTCGATCCGAATGAGCTCATTGCCCGTATTAAGGCCGTGCTGCGCCGCACGATTCAAGTCCCTATGGAACTGTCTCAAACCCAGAATACATCCCGTAAATGGCTGGAGATCGGCAATATTGTTATTGATCTTGAGCAGTATCGGGTCACAGTCGGTGGGAAACGGGTTGAGCTTACGCCGAAGGAGATTGAGCTGTTGTATTTCCTGACCAGCCATCCAAGCCGTGTTTTTACACGAGAGGATCTTCTTGGCTATGTGTGGAATTTTGATTTTACAGGCGGCACACGCACGGTTGATGCCCATGTGAAAAATTTGCGTAAAAAATTAGGGCAGCATGACATGTGGTGCATCCAGACCCTGTGGGGAATTGGCTACTCCTTTGAGGTGGTTCAGCATGTTTAAGCGGTGGTTGACGGGAAAGAGCAACAGCTTATATTTGAAAATTTTCCTGTCTTTTCTTGCGACTTGTGTGCTTTTTTTTGTTGGTCTTTTCCTGTTCTGGAACTACTATTTTACGGATTTATTTTATAAAGATAAGATCGAACTGATGGAGAAGCGTAATGTGGAAGTCACGCGCTTAATGAATTCTTTACAGGATGGGACGATCTCAACTCGAGAGCTGAAATATACGGTACGTATTTTGGCTAGAAGCATTAATGGACAAGTTTGGCTTGTTGATGATAAGGGCAACATTCTGAATGGCTCCTCGGATAGTGAAGGGAGAGCTATTCCTAAACAGATGGATACGCTCTTTATCGATGGTCTTCACGGTCATACCGGCTATGGCATGGTTGGCTTAACGACACCGGATGGACGAACCATAAATCTGTTTACGTATCACGCCCCGTATCAACTAAACGGACAACCTATGGTCATCATTCTTCATTTTCCAGCTGGAGATATCAGTGAAGCCATTTCAGCAGTTCGCGTTAACATTCTGGTTCCGCTCCTATTTTCACTGGTAGCTGTTGGTTTCATTCTGTTTTTCATTTCTCGCAAACTTGCAGGACCGCTTCAACAGATGAATCGAGCCGCAATCGAGCTTGCGCATGGTGATTTCACTACACGGGTTCCGGTAACTTCAAAGGATGAGGTAGGGCAGCTCGCTGCTAGCTTCAACTTCATGGTCGAACAGCTGGAGGAATGGGAAGGCACAAGGCAGGAGTTTTTGACGAATGTATCCCATGAGCTTCGTTCTCCGTTAACGACACTTCGCGGTTTTATTGTGGCAATGAATGATAAGGTCATTCCGGAAGAGAAATATTCGCATTACCTGCGTATCTGTGACCAAGAAGTTCAGCGGCTGCAGCGTCTTGTGACCGATCTATTAGATTTGGCACAGATTCAAAATGGGGTAGATGTGTTCCGACTTAGGCCTGTATCCATCGCAGAAACACTTGAAGAATCGTTGGAACTGCTGAAGGCACCGATAGCAGCGAAGGAAATAAACTTTCACCTCATTCTTCCTGAGCCAGACAAGGTGTCCTCCCAGGTTCACTTAGACCCTGATCGATTTGCTCAAATTGTACAAAATTTAATCTATAATTCGTTGAAATTCACACAAAAGGGCGGAACGATAACGGTAGCTCTAGAAGAGCAGGAGCGCGAGGTCCATATGTATGTTCGTGATACCGGGGAAGGGATGACAGATTCCGAGTTAGAACGCATTTGGGATCGTTTCTACAAAGCAGACGAAGCAAGAACTTCGCGGTCAGACGTTAAGACAGGAACGGGTCTTGGACTTACGATTGTGAAGCATTTGGTTACTGGAATGAATGGAACGATACATGTTCGCAGTCGGGTAGGCGAAGGCACCGAATTTCGTGTTACTTTTCCTCGTATTTCGTAGATAATTCACAATAATTTTACATCTAAAGCTAACTTAATTCATCATTATTTTGTATCCTGTTGCTGTTGGACAGGATTTTTTGTTTTGGAGGTGTATGCAAGGTGAAATACACACGGAAAATGGTGCTGCGTTTAACGCTCATTTCCTTCCTGCTAAGTGGTTGCAGTGGGCACATGCCTCTGCTTGACAGCACTTCGGCATTGACATCGCCTTCTCCATCATCTGGGAAAACTCCACAGGAAGCCCCCCTCGCTGAAGATGTCCAAAACCTTAGAGAGATGCAGCTCGTTATGCTGTTTCAGGGGTTAATTCGAATGGATCGGCTTGACTCCCTAACCATTACGGCCAAGCAGGCTGAGGCTATTCTGCCTTATGTTCGCAAAAGTATGGATGAAGGAAGCATTACCGAGTCCGAACAAAAACAAGTCATTAATGGCTTAACGCTTTCGCAGCGAACTTTTCTGGATGAACAATCCAAGCAAATGAAGAAACGTATGGCGGAGCGGATGGACAATCTGGGTGAAGAGGTATCCTCAGAAGAACGGGAAAAGCGAATCAATGCGTTTATTCAAAAAAGAAAGGCGGAGCGCCAGGTTGAAGCAGGTATGATGACGGACCGTGGAAACGGTGAATTTCAGCTTTTTGACCAAAGAAGTATGGGAATCAGTGTAGAACAGCAGCTAATGGAGCTGCTTACGTCCAAACATGATTAAATTTAAGTGGCAAGCGATGTAGAACACTTTTAAGCTTACGTTGCAAGTTTTGGTTGAGCAAAAAAGTTGAGCATATGCTTTCGAAGCCAGTTTTCTGGCGTAAATTCTAAGGGGGGTAGTCACTTCATGAAATGGTATCGCAGTAAGTGGTTCATTGTGATTGTCGCAGTAAGCGTTTGTGCAGGTGGTTCGTATGCTTACTTCGGTGGAAAAGGGAAGAAAGCAAAAGCTGCTGCCGTTAAAGAGGTGACGGTCGATGCCAAAAAAGGAAATATCCGCTTCTCCGTTTCCGGCACGGCACAGTTCGAGCCCAAAGATACACAAACGATTTCATCTACAGAAAATGCGAATATTAAATCAATTAATTTAACGCGAAACCAAGCGGTTAAAGCTGGAGATGTGCTTATTGAACTAACGAGTACAAGCTTGGAAAGCGATTTGCAAGATGCGCTTTTGACATATGAACAGCTTGAGAAAGATCTGAATGCCTTACAGCAGCAGGAAGGATTAATGGGTGTTAAAGCGCCTATTTCCGGTAAACTTACATACGCGAATAACATCGATTTAGGGTCGACAATCAATAAATCGACCAAAATTGCCACGATTGGTGATTTAAGTACTTTAACCGTAACGCTTCCTTTCTTTGTGGAAGATGCTTCGCAGCTTCATAAGGGAGATCCGGTGGATATTACGTTAGATGGATTTATGATCACGAAAACAGGATCGATTCAAAGTATCTCCAAAGATCCAAAATCGGATGGAAAAGGCGGTAAACTGATCGACATCGAAGTTGCTGTCCCGAATGACAATTCCATGGATGCAGGAACGAATGTGTCGGGTTCAGTTACCATCGGTGGTCGAACCGTCGATTCACAAGGCAAGAGTGCCTTGCAGTATCTGAAGGTGACGACGATTTTGGCTGGGACGACGGGGAGTATATCCGTATTACCTTTCAAAACGGGGAACATGGTACATCAAGGCGATACGATCGCAACCTTCGTGAATGATACGCTGGCCGATGATATTCTGACGAAACAGTCTGCTCTTGAACGGCAGAAGCTTAAAGTGGACTCGGCTAAGGACAAGGTGGACTCCCTCAAAATCGTTGCTCCCTTTGACGGTGTATTTTCAACCGACTTTGTGAATAAGAAAAATGATATTTTGAGTAATTTCAGGGTCGGAAGTAAGGTAACCAATGGTACGCAGTTCGGAGCTGTTGCTAGCCTAGCGAAAATGCAGCTGCCGGTGCAAGTGGATGAGCTGGATTTACCCAATATTAAGACGGGGATGAAAGCTGAAATCAAGGTTGATTCATACCCTGGACGCATATTCCCGGCAGAAGTAACTCAAATCTCTTCTGTGGGAACGACAACGAATGGCGTAACCTTCTATGATGTTGTCCTAGCTGCTGAAAATAAAGACAATATGTTGAAATATGGGATGACGGCAACTGGCGAAATTTTAATTCAAGATAAAAAAGACGTTATTTATTTACCGCCAGAAGCGCTGCAATCACAAAAAGGGAAGCGTGTTGTTTCTCTGAAGAAAGCCGATGGTACGGTGGATAATGAACACGAGGTTAAAATTGGAATTCGCTCCAAAACGCAAATCGAAATCACCGAAGGTCTTAAAGAAGGCGATAAAGTTGTTCTCCCTGTCGTGAAGAGACAGCAGAATTTAAGCCAAGATGAAATTAATCGTTTGAGACAGCAGTTCCAGCAAAACGGTGGCGCTGGAGGCGCTGGTGCTGGATTCCAAGGCGGAGCTGGTGGAGCAGGTGCAGGCGGTAACGGAGGTGCTGGGGGCAATACGGGGGCTACTCGGACTAACGGCGGTGGCGGTACCAGATAATACGGCCGGGAAAGGAGTTATTGCGGTATGAATATCATTGAACTGAAAGAGATTACCAAAACATATAAACGCGGGGAAGAAGATCTTCATGTTCTGCGCAGCATATCGCTTTCCGTTGCCGAGGGTGATTTTGTCGCCATTATCGGACCGAGTGGATCAGGGAAATCGACACTCATGAACACGATTGGCTTATTGGATGTGCCTACGACAGGCAGTTATACGTTGGATGGCGTTGTGACCGAAAATATGGGTGATAATGCCCTTGCTGAACTGCGAAACCAGAAGATCGGCTTCATTTTCCAACAATTTAATTTATTGCCTCGTTTGTCAGCTATGGAAAATGTGGAGCTTCCGATGATCTATGCTGGCATACCAAGGAAGGAACGGCGGGAGCGGGCACACAATATGTTGAAGATGCTCGGGATGGGGGAGCGTGGTCATCATAAGCCGAGTGAGCTATCAGGCGGCCAGCAGCAGCGTGTAGCCATCGCCCGGGCGCTTGCGATATCACCTTCGCTCATCTTAGCGGATGAACCAACCGGTGCGCTGGACTCCAGAACGGGTGAAGAAGTATTGGAGTTAATCCTGCAGCTGAATGCTCAAGGAAATACCATCGTATTGATTACGCATGATCATCACATTGCCGACAATGCCAAACGTGTCGTTTCCCTTAAGGATGGCGTCATTATTGATGACTATCGGAATAACATTCATATGGTTGCACAGCATGAGGTGAGCGTATGAAGCTAAGTGAACTCATTCGAATGTCACTTCGTACGATCATATCGAGTCCGCTGCGAACATTTTTAACCATGCTAGGCGTCATTATTGGAGTGAGCTCAGTCGTAACCTTGGTATCGATTGGTCAAGGCACTTCCGAGCAAATCGCCAAGCAATACGAGAACATGGGGACGAATCTGCTTGTTGTCACCGCGACCGGTAACGGACGTGCAACGCAATTGAATTATGATGAGCTGATGAATTTCGAGAATTTTCCGGAGTTCCAGTCGATTGCGCCAACGATGACGAAGAACGGATCCAACATTAAATATGATCGAACGCAGGAGAAGTACAATGTTATTGGAACGAACGATCGCTATTTTAACATAATTAAAGCAAGTATTGACAAGGGGCGCAATCTCGCTCCAGCTGATCTTGAGTTTCGCTCGAATGTCGTAATATTGGGTAGTGAAGTGGCTAAAACGTTCTTTGGTCAGTTAAACCCTGTAGGTGAAGATATCAATATCGACGGAGTCGTGTTCAATGTTATTGGAACTCTGAAAGAGAAGGGCTCTAACATCGGCGGGGCTTCTGTTGACAGTGCAGTGATTATGCCTTTGGAAACAGCAAGACGACAATTCAAGCTGGGGCAAATTCGCACAACCTACGTTGAAGCGCCGACGAAGGATGATATTTATACTGCTCAAGAGACAATGAAGCAGTATTTGACGTACAAGTTCAAAAGCGATACAGGCTTCATTTTAACGAACCAAGATGAACTGCTTAAAGCACGGACTGAAGCAACGAATACACTTACGAATCAATTAGTGGCTGTTGCGTTAATCTCTCTTCTCGTCGGCGGCATCGGAATCATGAATATTATGTTGGTTACGGTGAGTGAACGAACTCGTGAAATTGGGATTCGCAAATCGATTGGCGCCAAGCGCAGAAATATTTTGCTGCAATTTCTCGTGGAAGCCGTCGTCATAAGCGGTATGGGCGGATTAATCGGACTTGCGCTTGGAATCGGATTATCCTATGCGCTGCCTTATTTTAGCCCCAAGCAAACAACCAGTTTATCTTTTGATATTAGTTTGTATGCCTTTTTATTTTCGGTGCTTGTCGGTGTTATTTTTGGTTTATATCCGGCGAACAAAGCGTCCAAATTGCGTCCAATTGACGCGTTGCGGTCTGATTGATTTGAGACACTAATTGAACGAAAACTCAAGATTGTGCTTACGATGCCAGTTTTGCTAAAGCAAAACTCAGTAGATGCTTACGAAGTAAGTTTTCTACGAAAACTCTAGATTATGCTTACGATGCCAGTTTTGCTAAAGCAAAACTCTGAGGAGGACTACCTGTGAACCAACAACGAAAGATGAAACGCTTGCTCAGTCGTTCGGCTTTAATGCTAACCGCAGCAAGCTTCCTAACATTCCCCTTTGCAACATCGGCTTTTGCTGGGAAGGAAGGCGTGTTTCTCAGTGATTCCGTCTACTTTACATTGGACAAAGTTACCTTGTCTGCGGGGGCTGAGGATGGCTCGCTACGCTTCTCATTAGGCCTAAACAATAACAGCAGCTCACCGGTTGATTTCAATAACTATGGGGTCAAAGTTATAGACACTAACGGTGTGTCTTACACGGCGAAGCTGAGTGAGAAAGTAACGGCGCGTGTGAAAGCGGGAGAAACCGGCACGTTCAAATTTACTTCTGAAATTCCTGCGAATTTGAATCCGTCCCAGTTAAAGGTCGATATTTTCGAATGGAACTATAACGCGATGGAAGATATTGGCGCTTTGTCCGTAGAGGCTGCATTGGCGGAGTCGGGACAATCGGTGCTTCAACAAGCGGTTCTTAATTTGAAGGAACTGGACTCCACACTTGCTGATGATGCGTTACTAACGGCCCAATTAGGCAAAAGCTATAAAGTATATAAAGACGGGGCATGGATGGTGTATACCGACTTGCTGCTTGAAAATCTAAGTAGTTCAACGCTTAAGCTGCCAGATGGACTTGAATACAATTTCCAGGACAGTAAAGGGCTGACATACAGTGCCCAGTTTGCCAAAGTGGAAGGGCAATCCTTGCTTCCTCAGCAGCCTGTTAAAGCCACCTTACAAGCTGCGGTTCCAGCAGCGCTTGAGACCAAAGATTTGGCGTTGATATTCTCTCCAAAAGGCAAGGTGAAGACAACCGTTTTGGGTTCACTGAATGTTGCGAAGTCTTTTTCCATTGGAAAAATCGGTGACAAGACAGAGTATCCAAACCTGGATGTTAACGGCCTAGCGATCTCAACTTCATGGGCAGCGGCAAGTAAGCAATCGGACGGACTGCACTTGCAAGCCAACGTGACCTTAACAAATCAAAGCGATGGAATTGTGACCATACCAACTTTATCGGCGGAGTTCCAAGCACTTCGTGGCAGTGTGGCTGTTACCTCTAGTGATAACGCCGTACGCACGTCGTATTTATCTCCGAATGAGTCTACGACATTCCGTTTCTCTGGCATTTTGCCTGCAGGGCTGAACACAGATGCACTGCAGTTGGTTGTACTTGAGAAGCAGACGGTTGCTTCTACGACGACTCAGCCGAGTACAGGAACCGGGAATGCGGACACAAACAGCAGTAAGCTAGCGGCAACTTTGCCGGTTTCGGTTACGACACTTGCCGGTGCAGGAAACGGTGGAGAGGTTTCCTCTTACGCAGCTGCTCAAGCATACACCTTAGGCACACCATTCAAGCTTACGGCAAGTAATCTCATTGATTCGAATGTCGATGTATCCCTTGTGGAGTTTGGGATGAGTGAGAATTCGGACTTCGGGTTTAAGACGGTTGTTGCGAAGTATAAGCTGACGAATAAAGGGACAACGTCTTTGACCGTTCCGGATTTCCAAACGGATTTGACAAGCGCTGAAGGCTACACATACTCTGGCGTTCGACAGTCAGCTGTAGCGAAAACCATCGCACCCAACACTAGTTATGTGATGAGTTATTCTTACATGCTGCCTGCCGGTGAGAAAGCCGACCAGCTTGCACTTAATGTGTATGATGCCAATCGTCTAGCGGTAGGGTCATACAAAACAGCTATTCAACCAATACCAAGTACAGGCGCTATCTCCTTGTACCCTTATACCATCGACTTGAAGGATTACTCTGTGAGTGCTACATATAGTAAAGATTCATCCTATGCTTACAGGTTACGTTTGGATTTGGACGTGAAGAGGCAGGAACAAGTGATTACGGATGCGAACTTCTCAACACTTGCATTTGAAGTTGTTGACTCGGAAGGGCGACTGTTAAGCTCCAAAACAATGACCTTCACAGGGCAGCAGAAGATCATGTCCGGCGTTCAATTCATTGATTTCGGCAGTATCAAATCCGAACAATTGAGTTCCGATGTTAGCATCAACGTGTACGAAGTGGTTGCAACACCTAACGGTGACGCTAAACGCTTAGTGAAAACTATAAAAATGTAACAAATTAAGAGCAATGGCGCTTACCCTTCTAAGGGGTGAGTGCCTTTTTTGACATTGATATGCGTAGAAGTTGGCACAATGCTACTGTGATTCAAAGTATAAGGAGAAGAAGATGGGGAGCGAAGGTGAATAAGCACCGAAACGGAGCTTTCGGCTAGTGGTGACGGAAATAGGGTAGGAAAGCGAGCTTAAGATGAGCGAGAGTCGCGGTGAGGAAGGCACTTGAAAGCTGAGAGGCTGATTTCGGAGCTTACAGGAAAGGGAGTAAAAGGAGCGAAGGTGAATAAGCACTAAAATCGCGCTTTCAGCGAGAGATGACGGA
>NZ_WHOC01000023.1:0-2653 GCF_013141785.1 Paenibacillus germinis | reverse complement strand
TACTTTCAATAATGAAATCATTAAATACCTGTATTGGTAGTATATGGTATATTATTATACAGGGGGGTGTTCTAATTGCTCAACTAATAAAACTGGCTTTCATATTAGGTATTTTTTCTTTTATTAGCACTTTAATTTTTCCAATAATAATTGCATTTACTTTAATTGTTATTGCTATATTATTTAGTGCCATTGCCGCTATTAAGCATTCGCACATTTACTTCAATAGACTAATCTTTTATTGAACTATCGGGAGACGATTGTTGAATAGTGGCAGCCACTGCAGCGGCAGTCTAGGACTTTATTTTCACGTCCTAGTCCGCCGCTATTTCTTTTATCGGATCAGTGATCAGTCTAAAACTTTATTTTCAATGAACATCAACAAGGCATTGAGCAAATCTGATTGCTAAAATGATAAAAAGAGGATGCTCCATTACTGAGCAATCCTCTTTTTGTTTCTTCCTTACTTGAAGAGACTTTTGATGAGATACCAAAAGGTTACTGGCTTGCCCCTACATAAATAAAGGTAAGTTTTACTACGACTGAACATAAAACCAGCCCTTCCATTTTGTTTGGAAGGGCTATTGATTGAACTTATAAATGTGACCCGCCCGTGGCGTCGACCATCTGTCCGGTAATCCAACGACCGTCCGATGAAGAGAGGAAAGCCACGATGTCTGCAATATCCGAAGGCTCGCCGACCCTGCCGAGGGCAGACATTTCGGCTGCTTGTTGTTGACCTTCCGGCGTATACAGCCATTCCGCATTCACGTCCGTATCGACGATGCCAGGGAGCACGGCATTAACTGTAATCCCACGGGACCCTATTAGTTTCGCAAGATGCAGGGTGAACGTATTTATGGCACCTTTCGTCAAATTGTACGCCATAATATGAGGATAGGCAATTCGCGTAACACCTGAAGAGATGTTGATAATTCGCCCTCCGTCACGCAGAAGTTGCAAGGTCTGCTGGACGAGGAAAAACGGTGCTTTTACATTAACTGCAAATATCGTGTCGAAATCCTTCTCCGTGGTTTCCTCCAATGTTTTGGAAGTTCCTATACCGGCATTATTAACGAGAATATCGATCTGGTTCCGACCTGTTAGGCGAAGGAGCGTTTCCTCCATGGTTTTAACCAAATTCGTTACCCCGGCAACGGTTTCGAGATTTGCGCCTATGGCCAAAGCCCGTCCGCCTTGGGCTTCAATGGTCCGAACGACTTCCTCTCCCGCAGCATGGCGGTTGCCATAGTGAACGATAACTAGAGCACCCTCTTGCGCCAGTCGCAGCGCAATTCCTTTTCCGATACCGCGACTTCCGCCTGTAACTAGTGCAATTTTTCCTTCCAATCTTTTCATAGAACTCACTCCTTTACGATGTATAGTGCTACTGTACACCTTCCTGTAAAGGGGAGAGTCAAGAGGAGATAAAGATATACAAATGATCTCATCCAAGTTCAAGGGGAATGAGCAGTTCAGCCAATCGCATTTTTCCGTAAATATCTTTGTCCGAAGTTAAATAGGTTTCACGGATCGGCTCTTTATAGGAACGGACATAGCCATGAGATGAGATCCACGATACTAACTGATCAGCAGCAAGGCAAGAGTTGTCGTAAGGATTGCAGAGGTGCACAAGGGAAGCGGCCGCTTTTAACTCGGGCAGATGGCGGACGTTTACTCTTTCGTTGCTTGGAATAACCTTTGTTAGCGGTATTGCAACCTCTAGATCGGCTTGGTCCGTATCCGTGCCGCCATGATTATTCCATAGAATCGTCAGATCTCGTCCTTCGTCCTCCCCATAGGCATTGACATACCGTGTGAGTTCGTCAAGCAGAAGACATAGGTGCGTACGTGGAACGATATCACGAATAGAAGCTGTAAGTTGAGGTTGTACGTTACGAACGGTTATCGGTGTTTCATGTTGGCGATTATCCGCTTCTTCGGCGCGGGTAATCCTGTTATCGATTTCTTTCAACTGTTGCTGGGCTTCCAGGATGGAATGCTCAAGTTCTTTCTTTTTATCGGCTAACTTTAGTTTTACTTCGGGGAATGTATGCTCTTCCAAAAAGGGTTTTATTTGATCCAGCGTGAAACCATGCTCCTTAAAGGCGGTAATACGCTTAACGGTTAGAAGCTGCTCTTGGGTATAGTACCGATAGCCATTTTTAGGATCTATGGCGGCGGGCTCAAGTAGTCTTACACTATCGTAAAATCTTAATGCTTTGACAGAAACACCGCTCAACTTGGAAAAAGCACTGATCTTTAGCATTGCACAACGGACTCCTTTCTTATAATCAAATGCCCTATACCTATAATATACAATAACGTGAATCGTAAAGGTATTGCTGCTGGGAAAGCTTTGCCGTTACAGATAGCGCGGTTGGAATAAACCAAAGAAACAACATTGGAATACCAGTTAGAGGTAGTGATGGACTTACCGTTCACAACAAGTAACGCAGTAACGATCCAGATGTACGATCCGAGCATGCCGGTAGGCACCATGAGTGAGATTTTTATGAACCATCCGCATTGTAATCCTCCTGAGAAGTTAAAAATACTTTTGATACAGGACGTTGTTGACTAGGATGGTCGTTGAACTAACGGAAACGATAAAGAAGGAGCTTGCATCGCGGCAGCTCTTTCTTTGTTCATT
>NZ_WHOC01000156.1:0-36991 GCF_013141785.1 Paenibacillus germinis | reverse complement strand
AGAGTTCGATAGGTTAAACGGTAAATTATTGGGGATATTTGTACCAAAGGATATGTGATTTTCTTTTAATCTAATTACGGTGATTAGCATAAACAGAAGTCAGGACGTTAAACTAACGGGAAACGATAGTTTAATACAGAACTAACCGAGGCTGCCGGCACAAACGGCAGCCTCCATACGTTAACGGGCAGGATAGTTGATAGGATTAAACAAAATTATTCAAGTGTAAATCTCAGTTTTTTGTTGCAAATACAACAAAAATAGGGTAGACTCGATATGAATTTATGTTGCATTTACAACAAAAAAAGATACTGTAAGGAGCTAGTTATGAAAGAAATCCTTCGTGAAATCGGAATGATAGCAAGGGCATTAGATTCTATAAGTAATATAGAATTTAAAGAATATGACCTCACAAAAGGGCAATATTTGTACCTTGTTCGAATTTGTGAAAACCCAGGAATCATTCAAGAAAAATTAGCAGAGATGATAAAAGTAGATCGAACAACAGCAGCACGTGCTATAAGTAAACTTGAAATTAGTGGTTTTATCGAGAAGAAAGACGATAATCATAACAAAAAAATTAAAAAGCTCTTTCCAACAGAGAAAGGGATAAATGTTTATCCCTTAATAAGAAGAGAAAATGATTATTCAAATAGCGTTGCATTAGAGGGATTTTCCGAAAGAGAAGCAGAAACCATTTTCAATCTTCTTCAAAGAGTAAGAATAAATATAGAAAAAGACTGGGAATTTGTAAAAAAGGGAAAACAGAGAAATTATTGATATTATAAAAGGGAGTGGCATATTTAAATGACTGTAAATTTAAAAAAGTGTACTCTTGAAGATTCACGAACTCTTCAAGAAATTAGTTGTGAAACATTTAATGAGACATTTAAGCATCAAAATTCACCCGAAAATATAAATGCCTATTTGGAAAGGGCATTTAGCTTAAAACAAATAGAAAAAGAATTATCGAATATTTTCTCTCAATTCTTTTTTGTTTATTTAAACAATGAAGTTGCTGGATATTTAAAGGTCAACACCAATGATGCGCAGTCTGAAAAAATGGATGATAAATCACTTGAAATTGAGCGGATTTATATAAAAAGCAAATTTCAAAAACAGGGGCTTGGCAAATATCTGCTAAATAAAGCTATGGAAATTGCAAAGGGACGTAATAAAAAGGAAATTTGGCTAGGCGTATGGGAAAAAAATGAAAACGCAATTGCCTTTTATAATAAAATGGGTTTTGTTCAAACAGGAGTCCACTCCTTCTATTTGGGTGATGAAGAACAAAGAGATTTTATAATGACCAAAACACTCATGTAACATTTTTGTTTAATGATATTCAACTCTAACGAAGAACTATAGTTCAATAGACCTCAGAAGAAGGCTGCCGACAACATAGGGAGGCAAGGTTCATGTCAAAGATTACTTTTCTAGGTGCAGGCAGAGCGGAACTATCGATGGATGATATCGTAGCTATGTGTGATGATCTGATCAAGGCTCATGGTGACTGGCTGCCAAAGTTTGTGTAAACTAATAGTAATGTGAACGAAGCAAGGGGGGCCAAGCCAATGAAGGTGGTCATAGCTATCGATTCTTTTAAGGGCAGCGTTTCATCGATGGAAGGAAGCAGAGAGATCGCTATAGGCATTAAAGAGGTTTACCCTAATGCGGATATTGTAAGTTTCCCTATAGCTGATGGCGGTGAAGGAACGGTAGAAGCGCTTGTATATGGAACAGGCGGGCAGCTTCAATCTGTTAAGGTTACAGGCCCACTTAAGGAGCCGGTTCAGGCAACCTATGGAATAACAGGTAACGGAAAAACAGCCGTTATAGAGGTAGCGGCTGCCTGTGGATTGCCGCTAGTGCCTGAGGCAAGCAGGAATCCGATGCTTACAACAACCCATGGAGTCGGCGAGCTCATCGCACATGCGATAGGGCAAGGCTGCCGTGAATTTATCATTGGACTCGGCGGAAGTGCGACGAACGATGCGGGTGTGGGAATGCTTCAGGCTTTAGGCTACCGTTTCAAGGACCAAGAGGGCAATGATGTTGGTCCAGGCGGGAATGCCCTAGGCAAGATTCATCATGTTGATTCGGCCCATGTCCGTCCAGAATTAAGACAATGTGAGTTTAAGATTGCCTGCGACGTTAATAATCCGCTGTACGGACCTAACGGAGCGGCTTACGTGTTTGCCCCTCAAAAAGGAGCGAGTCCCGCAATGGTGGAGGAGCTGGATCATGGCTTATACCTGTTTGCCGGTGTTGTCCAGAGGGAACTTGGTGTTAACCTTCAAGACATCCCTGGAGCGGGTGCGGCGGGTGGACTTGGAGCGGCATTTGCTGCTTTTTTGAAGGCGGAGATGCAATCTGGTGTTGGGCTAGTACTGGACAAGATCGGATTAAAGGAGAGCATGGAGGGGGCTGATTTCGTGATAACAGGAGAAGGGAAGCTTGATGGACAAACGTCGATGGGCAAGGCTCCATTGGGAGTTGCTGCGCTTGCGCAAGCCCAAGGCATTCCTGTTATTGCGTTAGCCGGAGGAGTTACCAAAGAAGCCTCGGTACTGAACGATCTAGGTGTTACTTCTTTTCATTCCATAATCAGCGCTCCTATGTCTCTTGAACAAGCCATGGATCCTATTGAAACGCGATATCATCTTAGAAGTACAACCAAGCAATTATTTAGATTAATTCAAGCGGTGAATGCTGCGGAAAAATAGCGAAATGTAGTATACCGATAACTCCTGATCCGGGGAGGGATTGGTATATTTGCATAATTGGAAGGGGAAAAACCTTTATGGCGAAATCTAAGGTGGTATTAACCAAAGAAACATGGCCTGCTGCCATGGAAAGAATTGAACAGCATTGTGAGGTAAAGGTTTGGAAAGAAACTGAACCGATCCCACGGACATTATTATTCGAATGGTTAAAAGATGCAGAGGGTCTATTCAGCACAGGTGATGTAAAGGTAGATGAAGATTTGTTGGCTAATGCTCCGCAAATAAGAGTCGTAGCACAATCATCGGTAGGGTACGACAATATTGACATAGATGCTTGCACGAGGAGGGGAGTTCCCTTTGGAAACACACCTGGCGTGCTTGTCGAAACAACGGCAGATTTAACCTTTGCGTTACTACTGAGCGCAGCTCGCCGAATTCATGAATGTTGGGATTTTGTCAAATCAGGCAAATGGGCAAGTACTAACAACATTCCTTTCGGTGTAGATTTGTATGGGAAAACTCTCGGTATCGTAGGCATGGGAGATATCGGCTGTGCTGTAGCTAGAAGAGCTAAGGCGTGTGGGCTAAACATTATTTACTATAACCGGACAAAGCGTATGGATGATCATGTACTCGAAGCGAGATATGTTGACTTTAGGGACTTGCTGCAAGAGTCTGACTTTATCATTACCCTCGTTCCTTTATCGAATCAAAGCCGGGGAATGTTTGGAGCTGAGGAGTTTGCGCAGATGAAGCCATCGGCCTATTTTATTAATGCGGCACGCGGGCCTATCGTGAATACCGAGGCTCTTTACGAAGCATTGAAAAGTAAACAAATTGCATACGCCGCCTTAGATGTGACCGATCCAGAACCCATTGCGGGAGACCATCGATTACTCAGCCTTCCGAATATATTAATAACCCCGCATGTAGGTAGTGCAACTTACGAAACGAGAAACCGCATGGCACATTTAGCTGTGGATAATTTATTAGCAGGTCTTGGTAGACAACCGCTTCCAACTTGTGTGAATCCAACGGTTAATTACTCGAAGTAAGCCCATTAAAAGGGTATTCTCCTGTGAGAAAGCCGTAAAGTAGAGAAAATGACATCTGAAAGAAAGTCCCGATGAAGAAACACATTCATCGGGACTTTCTTTTTTATATTGAAAATCACATATGAAATGATATACTTAGTATATTAACTACAAAGGTGTTAGGGTGAATTGGATGGAAGGACATTTATATGAACAGCTTTATAAGCATATCCTTCATGAGATTAAAGAGGGACAATTGAAGGCAGGAGATCGTGTATCTTCCGAAAAAGAACTGGCCGAACGGTTTGGCGTCAGCCGTATTACTTCCAAAAAAGCGCTGGAGAAATTGGCGGAAGCGGGGGTCATCAAACGCATTCAGGGCAAGGGCTCGTTTGTTGCTGATGGTATCAGAGGGGGATTGGAGCACAAACGTCATTCGGAGGAAATAACGAATCTGGAATCCGATGAAAAAGAAAGACCGTTGATCGGGTTTATTATTTCGAATTTTTCCGACGAATTCGGCCTACAACTGCTTCGATCGATAGAAAAGCAGAGCACTGAGCACAAATATGATCTGATCATCAAGCGAACTCGTGGGAGCAGGGACGAAGAAGAACGTGCAATCCAACTGTTTGTTCGTCTAGGCATCAAGGGCTTAATCGTGACTCCCATCCACGGACAACATTATAATGCTGAACTGCTTCGCCTCGTATTGGACAAGTTTCCCGTTGTATTCGTCGATAGATACCTAAAAGGAATTCCGGTTTGCTCCGTTTACACGGACAATAAGAAAGCCGCCCAGGATCTTACGATTCATCTGATTGGGAGAGGCCACGATAAAATCGCCTTCTTGTCTCCACCGGAGGAAAACACATCAACTTTGGAGGAAAGGCTGCTGGGGTATACCTTGGCTTTTACTCAAGAGGGATTAAAGCTAAATCAGGACTATTGTTTGACGAATTTAAAGGGGACCCTCCCTATGAACCTGGACGGAACTGCAATCGATAGTGACAAAGAGACGATTCAGCGCTTTTTGGAACAATACCCCGATGTAAAGGCATTTGTCGCCTCGGAGTTTCTGGTCGCAACCATGCTGGCTCAGGTCATCGATTCGTTGGGGAAATCACTGGACGAATACGAGATCGTTTGCTTCGATTCACTCAACGATTACCTAGGAAAGCCGATATTCACTCACATTCAACAAGACGAGAGGCGGATGGGCGAAGAAGCGGTGGACTTGCTCGTCTCGCAGTTATTCGGAGAAGCTGTCCCCGAACAGCGAATTATCGAACATCGGATCATCATTAAATAGCCGGTAACGGTAATTAAATAGCGATTGAAAAAAACATGGTAAAGCCATGTTTTTTTGTTTGGCTTGCCTTATGCGAGCAATATCTCTTCAAAAAAAGTCTGGAATAGGTCAATTTTTGGACAAGCATGTCGCGATATTGAAGTTGACATGTTATGCGTGGCGATATTAATATACTTAGTATACATAAACATACTATTTAATGGAAATGAGGTGGACCGGCTCCTCCCAAGGATTCAAAATCATATTTTCGCAACAATGTAAACGCATACATAATTGTGTGTGATATCAATTGACTTTTGATGTCATGTTAAGCTGAATTTTATAGGAGGTGAGCTAGGTTTACAGGAAGTGAAGTTGAATAACAAAACTTACCTTAAGGGGGATTTATGTATGAGAAAATCCAAAAAACTCGTATTTCCAACACTGGTATCTGTTCTCACTATTTCAGTTCTTGCAACCGCATGTTCATCAACTACGCCAACTACGGGAGGCAGTAATTCAACCACTCCATCAACTGCTGCAGCCTCGAACGATAAAGGCGGACAAGGTAATGTAACTGTTACTATGTGGCACGGTCTAACCTCAATCGATTTGGACAATATGAATAAAGTCGTGAAAGCATTTGAAGAGAAAAATCCCACGATTAAAATCAAATTGGTGTATACAGAATCCAATGAGGGCGCCGATCAGAAGCTGCTTACTGCGGTCGCAGGTGGCAACCCTCCAGATATTGCCTATTTCGACCGGTTTAAGGTCGGCTCTTGGGCAGCGCAAGGTTCATTGACTGACCTATCTACGATGGCTGCTGGAGCTGGAATAAAAAAGGACTCGTATTATCCATTTGCATGGGACGAGTCCAGTTATAAAGGCAAGTTATATGCCATTCCGTTAGGTACGGACTCACGTTTACTGTTTTACAATAAGGATCATTTCAAAGAAGTTGGGCTCGACCCCAACAATCCGCCCAAAACGCTTGCCGAGCTCGAAGCGGCTTCTGAAAAGTTGACTATCAAGGATGGCAAACGTTTCAAACGAATCGGTTTTATTCCATGGTATTCACAAGGCTGGCTATACAGCTGGGGATGGTCATTTGGGGGAGACTTCCAAGATAAATCAACAGGCAAAATCACTGCGAATGATCCTAAAGTTGTAGATGCGCTTCAGTGGATGACTGATTTCGGTAAAAAATACAATGTCGAGGACATTGCAGGATTCACAAGCGCAGCCGGTACGGATGAAATGGATCCATTCATTTCCGGTCAAATCAGTATGAAGATAAGTGGAAACTGGACGGTAGCCGGTATCAAAAAATTTAAGCCGAACCTGAATTACGGTGTTACACCGATACCCACGCCTACTGGATCAAACTTTTCGACGTGGTCGGGCGGCATGTCCCTTATTATCCCTAAAGGCTCCAAGAACATTGAACCCGCTTGGAAGTTCCTTGAATTCTTGGGTAAAGAAGAGGGGCAATATTTGGTGAACGCCCAGTCTGGCATGTCGGTTATTGATTCGGTTAACGCCAAATTCGGGTACAAAGACGATCCAATAATGAAAGAATTCGTCAATATTCTTCCGAAATCACACAACCGTCCGGTCATTCCTGAAGGACAGCTGCTTTGGAATGAACTAGCTTCCGCAACGGAAAAGGCCACTCGCGGTAACGGCAGCCCTAAAGAGAATCTCGATAAAGTGACAGAAACTGTAAACAAGGCACTAGAAAAATATAATAAATAGATACTCTATAGGCAGGGAGAGTCTCTCTCTCCTTGCCTATTCATGTATGATATTCGGAAGGAGGATGCACATGGCAAAACCAGCTGAGTCTATTCATGTATTAAAACATACAGCAGCAAGAAAAAAGAGATCATTTCGTACGACAAACTTGATTGGGTGGCTCTTTGCTTCACCTTGGGCTTTAGGTCTCATTTGCTTTTATGCAATTCCAATGTTCGCCTCCATCTACTTCAGCTTCACTACTTACAGTATCCTGCAGCCTGGTGAATTTATCGGTCTGAATAATTATAAGGATCTTTTTAATGATCCTTTGTTTTGGAAATCCATATACAACACGATCTATTTTGCTGTTTTTTTTGTTCCTTTAAGTATATTTTTCGGTGTAGCTCTGGCTATGATGCTAAATATGAAGGTCAAGGGTATGGCTGTATATCGAACGATCTTCTTCTTACCGACCCTTGTGCCGCAAGTGGCTTTGGCCGTACTGTGGATGTGGTTGTTGCATCCAAACTTTGGTTTGGTGAATGGCATGTTAGCAAGCCTAGGTATCGATGGGCCCCCTTGGTTGGGTGGTGAATCGTGGTCTAAACCCTCTCTCATCCTTATGTCGTTATGGGGTATCGGTCATGCTGTCGTTATCTACCTTGCTGGCTTAGGGGACATCCCAGACGAGTACTACGAAGCAGCGGAAATCGATGGCGCTAATTGGTTTCAGAAAGCGAAAACAGTAACGCTGCCTTTGCTAACTCCTGTTATTTTCTACAATCTGGTGATGGGAACAATCGGTGCGTTTCAACAGTTCACTCTCCCGTACACAATGACCAAAGGGCAAGGAACTCCAGCAAATTCCATGACATTTTACGTCATGTATTTATACGAGAACGGATTTAGATATTTCAAAATGGGCTATGCTTCGGCTATGGCATGGATCTTATTTGTTATCGTTATGGCCTTAACTGCATTGATTTTCATATCGTCGAAACGTTGGGTTCACTATCAAGGGAAATAAAGGAGGCAATAAAGGAATGAATCCTCTAACTATTAAAAAAATTAATCGAACGTTAGCTCATTTATGCCTAATTATTGCTTCATTCTTTTTCATTATCCCGTTTATTTGGCTGGTCTCAACGTCCTTGAAACCGCTCACGCAAATCTTTACATTTCCCCCAGAATGGATTCCGCATCCCTTTCAGTGGAGCAACTATTCCCGTGCTGTAGAGTATATTGCTTTCTGGACATATCTAAAAAATACAGCAGTTATTACTATAGTTAGTACAATTGGTGTGATCATCTCCTGTCCATTGGTTGCCTATAGCTTTGCCAAGTTGGAGTGGCGCGGTCGCGGCGTGTTGTTCTTCGTTACCCTCGCTGTTATGATGATTCCCGGTCAAGTCACCATGATTCCCCTTTTTCTTTTGTTTACTAAATTAGGTTGGGTTGGAACAGCTCTTCCGCTCATTATCCCCCAATTTTTTGGAGTACCGTTTTACATCTTCTTATTAAGGCAGTTTTTTCTTGGGCTGCCCGATGCCCTTCGCGAAGCAGCACGCATAGACGGCGCTAGTGAGTTCCGCATTTATCTACAAATCATGTTCCCGTTAGCCAAGTCCGCCGTTTTAGCTGTGGCACTGTTTCAATTTATGGGAAGTTGGACCGATTTCATTGGTCCCTTGCTCTATTTAACCAATGAACCTACCTATACGGTCTCACTCGGATTGCAGCAATTCCAAAGTCAAAAAGGTTCTGAATGGGGCCTATTAATGGCCGTGTCCACCTTGATGACATTACCCGTTATTATCCTGTTCTTTTTTCTCCAGAAAACGTTTATTAGCGGAATTACCTTTAGCGGTATAAAAGGTTGAAAAGAGAAAGTTTATGTGAATAAATTAGAACAGCTATGGCTTCGCCTTTTTATAAGGCGAAGCCATTAGCCATTTTAGGGTCTAGACTAATCTTTTTACTCAAGCTGTGTGCGTTGTTCCCATGCATAACTATGGAGAAAATATGGATACTATGGTTAAAGGTGATATGTATGGAATTACCGAATTCAGTTGATCTTTTTGAAGAATCATTAAAAAGCCTGATCCATAATTGCTCGGATCTTATCGTCAAACATGCTAATGATGGCCTTAATCTCATTTATTTCTGTAATTTAGTTGACTCAAATCTTGTTAACAATCAACTACTCAGCTCACTACAGCAAACCCGGCTAGAACCATTCTCGATGGAGGGACTTGCTCAATCAATCCCTATTGGCCAGACTGACCTTACTTGTGAAATGGAGCAAGTCATTATCTTGCTGCTGCGCGGTTGGACAGTGGTATATAAAGTTGGACAAACAGACGCCATACTGGTCAATACATCTAAGCAACCAAAACGATCTCCATCCATAACCGAAATCGAAACGAATGTGATCGGGCCTCAGATCGGGTTCACCGAATCGTTGGAAACGAATCTGGGTATCGTTCGCAGCATTATTGCTCATGAAAACCTGTGTAATGAATCATTTGAAATTGGTGAAATAACGAGAACTCAGGTGCAACTGCTTTACTTGAAAGATGTCGCAGAGGAGCAGACCGTCAATACGCTGCGTCAGCGGATTTCGGAACTGGAAATAGACGGTGTCATCGGGAGCACCCTTCTGGTTCAGCTTATTGAAGATAATTCTTTGTCGATTTTTCCTCAAATGATCATAACCGAACGACCCGATCGTGTCAGCTTTAGCTTATTGGAGGGTAAAGTCGTTCTGCTTGTCAATGGCAGCAATTTTGCAATTGTAGGACCGAGTACATTCCTTGATTTTTTCAAATCACCGGAAGATCATTACCTGCATTGGAATATAGCGATGTTCATTAGAGGATTGAGGTTCTTGGCTATCTTCATCTCAATCCTTTTGACTCCTGCGTATGTTGCAGCATTAACGTTTCATTATGAGATCATTCCTCCTAGTCTGCTTGTTCCGCTATCCCAGTCGCGTTCCAAAGTGCCGTTTCCACCTTTATTTGAATCGTTATTTCTAGAAATTACGATTGAACTTCTACGTGAAGCCGGGGCTAGACTACCAACCAAGGTTGGACAAACGATGGGTATCGTGGGAGGTATTGTTATCGGACAAGCGGCGGTTCAGGCCGGATTTACGAGCAACATCTTAATTATGATTGTCGCCTTGGCTGCTCTGTCTTCGTTTACAACACCCATATACTTAATGGGCATTAGTATCCGATTTGTTCGCTTTCCGATGATTATTGCTGCTGGAATTTGGGGTGGGATCGGCATTGTGTTCACGATCTGTTTATTACTCATGCATCTCTTACGTCTAACGAGTCTTGGACATCCGTATATGCATCCGATCTTTCCTCCGCGATGGAGGGACATGGTAGATACGGTTATTCGACTTCCTTTTCCACTTCTCTCCGCTCGTTCTACCTTTACACGCACGCCGAATAAGCAAAGGTTCAATAAGAATAAAGCGAAGCAGAAGAAAGACATCGACGAGTAGACGGGTGATGACAAAAATGGAGATTTCGGATAAACCGAGGAAAGGTTTAATGTTTCAAGCTTTCCTACTTGTTTTTGTAATCAGTAAAGCCCAATTGGGGGTGGGTGTGCTCGGATTCCAGCGAGTTATCTTTAAATCAGCGGGTCATGATGCTTGGATTTCGGTCATTGTGGCCGGTTTGGCCGCACATCTTTCCGTTTGGTTGATGATTCGCACGCTAGCGCATTATGATTCTGCTGACTTGTTTGGTATTCATTATGCACTATTCGGAAAATGGATAGGACGGATGCTTAGCCTCCTGTTTATGACCTATTTCGCGTTCTACGTCTTGACGATCTCACGCACGTATATTGAAACTGTTCAGTCCTGGATATTTCCCGATTTCCCAACATGGCTCCTCATGCTGCTTCTCATTACGCTAATTGCATATGGTCTGACTGGCGGAATTCGAGTGATTATTGGCATGTGCCTGTTTGGTTTTGTTTGTTGGATCATGACCACGCTATTTTTTTATGCGGCGATCAAGCATGCCCAGTGGAGTTTTTTGCTTCCGATCATGGAAGCATCTCCTTCCCAGTTGTTACAAGGAGCGAGTAAAATGCCGCTAACGCTTGCGGGGTTCGAGGTCATTTTCTTTCTGTACCCGTTCATTCGAGATCAACAAAACGCTAATCGTTACGCTCAAATAGGTGTTCTTCTTAGCAACCTGTTTTATTTGTTACTCATGGTCATTTCTATCGTTTATTATAGTCAAAATCAGATGCCAAAAACGATTTGGGCTACTTTTAGTTTTCTGAAAATCATCCGCTTTCCGTTTCTGGAACGATTCGAATACATTGCGATTCCGATCTGGATGCTTATCCTAGTATGCAATCTAATGTTATTTACATGGGTCATCCTACGTGGAATGAAGCGTGTTTTTCAGCAAAATCAAAAGCGGACGTTAGCCGTATTCTGTATCATTCTTTTCGCATGCTCCTTTCTATTCCAAAAACACGGACAAATATATAAGATGAACTCTATCTTGAATTCCGTATCGACCTATGTGATCTTTCTTTATCCACCCCTTCTTTTTCTGTTGGTGAAAACCGTACATGCCTTTAAAAAAAGAACCGTTCAACGCTAGGATTACTCTCGGGGAGTGAAATGCGTGAGAAGACCGTTTTGTCTATCTCTATTGCTCGGCACAGTCGTTTTGTTCTCGGGATGTGTCAAACCATTCATTTTGGAGAATTTGGCACTCGGCATTATTATCGGATATGACTCTCTTGAGAAAGAACGCATTCTTACAACATCGGTCTTGCAAAAAATCGATCCGAGCGCCAGAGAAAAGACGCAGGTCGTAGCCAGCACGGCATATACCAGTAAAGGTTCGCGCATTTCTTCGAATCGAGAGCTTAGCAAATACTTGGTTGGAGGACAAGTGCGGGTCGTCATGTACGGCAAAAAGCTTGCCTCCAAAGGGATCATCGATCTGGTTGATACCCTGTCCCGTGACCCAACGCTCGGCGATATGATTTACCTTTGTGTTAGCGATGAGGAAGCTTCGCATATTCTAACGCATCGCTATCGGGAAATATCGAATATTGGCATGTATCTCTATGAAAACTTAAGACAAAACTCGGAGAGAGAGGAGCTTCCTTCCCCGACGCTCCAAGATTTTCTTCGTGATTATTACAGTGAAGGCAAAGATCCAGTGGTGCCTTTGTTGAAACGAAAGGGCAATGAAGTTTATATCAAAGGACTGGCATTGTTTCATGATGACCGCATGGTTCATGAAGCTTCGCCGCGGCAAGGATTTCTGCTCAAAGTACTACTCAATACGAAGAAGGAGGGGAATTTCGAACTCGTAGCAGACGCCGAACTTTTAGCGAAGTACATGAAACATCCAGATAAAGAGGTTAAAATTGTGTTCGACACTGTGAAAAGCAGCAGTAAAATTAAGCTTCTTGACACGAAAGTACCAGAATTTATAGTGTCGGTGTCGATACACGGTGATCTTCAAGAAATTTCGGCTCCTTATTCCTTTGATAAGCCCGAGTCTATACCTGCATTAGAGAAAGAAATTGGAAAAAAACTGAAGGAGGAAATAGAAACATTCATCGCGAGTCTGCAATCGAATGAATCTGATGCCGTGGGGTTCGGGGAGGTTTATCGGAGTAAAGTAAGAGACTCAAAGCTAACGAAAGCAAAGTGGCACCCCATGTTCAGAGATGCAAAAATCAACGTTCGTGTAAATTTCACATTGAGACATACCGGTGCTATTGAGTGAAAATGAAGGATCATAAAGCAAAAAGCTGCCATTGGCTTAGTCCAGGGCAGCTTTTGCTTTGTCAGTAGATAAGAAAGTATAAATTATATACTTTTGCTTCGCATCTAACTGTCAATGTTCAATGTACGTAGGTGTGATCTATTTCACATACCGGCATGGTTTTTCGAAATATAATGAAATCAGAAAAGAAAAAAGGAGATGGTTCAAATGATGAAGTGGTTAAGGGGAAATCGTTACGCGGCGATGATGTTGACGATTATTCGTTTGTACGTTGGTTGGGAGTGGATGACAGCGGGATGGCATAAAATCGCCGGAGCAAAGCCATTTGACGCAGCGGGTTATCTGAAAGGAGCAATTGCGAAACCAGTCCTTGAATCGGGAACTACGGATATGGTTTACGCGAATTACGTGGCTTTCTTGAAAAGCTTTGCCCTCCCTAATGTGGGCGTCTTCAATGTTATGGTTCCTTGGGGGGAATTGCTAGTTGGTTTGGGTCTGATACTAGGCGCACTGACGACTACAGCCATATTCTTTGGATTATTAATGAACTTTATGTATATGTTCGCCGGAACGGTTAGCAGCAACCCATGGTTAATGCTTCTTGGATTCTTTATCATCGCCGCAGGCGCTAACGCAGGCAAGTTCGGCGTTGACCATCTGATCCTTCCGTATCTTCACAAATGGTTTGATAAACTAATCGAAAGATTCCATTTGAAACCAAAGTATAAATAAGTGGGCACAGTGGAGCGGGTAATTTACAAAGGATGTTCATATATTCAAAAAGAACCTACTCTTTGACTCAGTTCGCTGAAGAAGAGTAGGTGTTTTTTTCTCACTACAAAACGGGATAGAGGGAGTGTGATGGTGATGCTTACAGGCATCATTTTGGCTGGTGGAGCAAACCGTCGAATGAATGGGGAACTGAAAGCATTACTTCCTTTTGGTGGACAGCCTCTCATTGTTCGCCAAGTGGATCGGATGAGGATATTGTGTGATGAAATCATTGTTGTAACGAACGATCCCAAGTCGTATCTTCCTATTTTGGACCGTTCGGTACGGATTATTACGGATTTTCACACCGGCTATGGACCGCTTGGGGGCATGCATGCTGGATTGTCGTTAGCTAAGCATTCATCGGTATGGGTTGTTGGTTGTGATATGCCTTTTATTTCTTACAAAGCTGCCGAACTTTTGTGGAACAGAAAGCGGGAAGGCATTGAGGCTGTAGTTCCTCTTGTATCGGGCAATTTAGTTCCCCTGCATGGGATTTATGATCGAGAATGCAAGACTAAGATTCTTCCTCTGCTCAAAAAAGGTGAAACTCGGGTTTCTGCTTTACTGGGACATATTTTCTGGAGTGAGTTAGGGGACGAATATTTGCAAAAGAATGGTGTCGATCTGAAATTCATTTCGAGCATCAAGACCATGGAAGATTATGAGGCTTTCAAACACACCGTGAAGACGGGGATGTAAGGAATTGTACCCTTTTCATATACGGAATGTGACATAAATCATAGTGGCCTCGGCAGAATGCTCCTAGAATTAGGATAGCTAGATTTTAAGTTGGAGGTGGGTCTGATATGAGTATTAGAAAGTTAAGCAATGAGCAGCCCGAACAAATAAGAATAAACAAGGCGGATCAAGAACCCGTATTGAAAGGCACATTTGCATCGGTCATGCTGCTTGGGGCTTTTTTAGCCATAACCTGGGTCGCTGTATTTCTATTATTTCTGTACAGACAGTAGTTCAGTAATTCATTTCACGATTAGAAAAGGGTGGTTTAAGCCATGCATATTCATAAACTGGAGAAAATTTGGCTAGCAATTGGCATTAGTATGCTGTTCGTATTCCTTGGCATATTGGGTGTTTCTGCGTTTGCCATGGGGGTAAAACCGCCAAGTGAGCATCATCATCGGATTGATCCCGCGAAAGTAGCAGAGACAGCACCCTTTGACAAACTAGGATTATATAAGACCGGAGAAAAAGAATACGAAGCGGTGATGACTGCTTTTACATTCGGATATGCCCCAGACAAGATGGAAGTGCCTGTTGGTGCAACGATTAAGTTCGTAGTAACGAGCCAGGATGTCGTCCACGGATTCGAAATTCCAGGAACGAACGTAAATATGATGATTGTTCCAGGCGAAATTAGCCAAGTGACGCATACGTTTACGAAACCAGGCGAGTACCTAATTTTGTGCAACGAATATTGCGGTGGAGCGCATGAATATATGAAAACGACGATTATCGTGAAATGACGGGAAGAAGCACAGAAGGGTGGAAGTCTGCATGAAGAAAGGACAATTGGAATTGTTTGAAAATAAATTCGATCTCAAAGACGGGAAGTTGGTCGTTGCACACATCATCGTGGCATTCCTTGCACTGCTCATCGGAGGGATCGCGGGGCTGCTGCAAACGCTGGTGAAGAGCGGGACGGTTAAGCTACCATACGGAATCGGTTATTATGAACTGCTTACTGCGCATGGCGTGTTGATGGCGATCGTATTTACGACCTATTTTATTATAGGCTTTCTATACTCTGGCATTTCATACACGTTAGGCGGAAAGCTGCTTCCGATTGTTAACCGTATGGGATGGCTGGGATTTGCTTTAATGACGGTGGGAACAGCCCTCGGGGTAGTGATGGTTTTGACAGGAAAAGCGAGCGTACTGTATACGTTCTACGCACCTATGAAGGCTTCTCCCTACTTTTACATCGGATTAGCCCTATTGGTGGTAGGAAGCTGGATTAGCGGGTGGGGCATCTTCTATCAACTGAAGTATTGGAAAAAGACGCATCATGGCAAGATCTCTCCGTTGTTTGCGTTTATGGCGGTTATCACGTTCCTTATGTGGCAAATTGCTACCATCGGGGTTGCTGCCGAGGTGCTGATTCAGCTCATTCCATGGTCTTTCGGATGGGTGGAAACGATTAATGTGATGCTCAGCCGTACTCTGTTCTGGTACTTCGGCCATCCGCTCGTGTATTTCTGGTTGATGCCTGCGTATATGTGCTGGTATGTGATTATTCCGAAAATTATCGGAGGCAAAATCTACAGCGACGCGCTCGCCAGATTGTCCTTTGTCCTCCTTCTGCTATTTTCCATTCCGGTTGGCTTTCATCATCAATTGATGGAGCCGGGCATTAGCTCATTCTGGAAGTACCTGCAGGTAGTCTTGACCTTCATGGTGGTCGTTCCGTCGCTGATGACCGCATTCTCGTTATTTGCAACTTTTGAGTTAAATGGTCGTGCCAAGGGTGCCAAAGGGCTGTTCGGTTGGATAAAAGTCATGCCATGGAAAGATGTGCGATTCTTCGCTCCATTCCTGGGCATGCTGATCTTTATTCCAGCTGGCGCAGGCGGACTAATCAATGCAAGTAATCAAATGAACGCAGTGGTTCACAATACGTTATGGGTTACAGGGCACTTTCACTTGACGGTTGCGACTAGTGTAGCGCTCACGTTCTTCGGAATTACTTACTGGCTGCTTCCGGCCGTAACGGGACGTGTGCTTACTAAGCGCATGAACAAGCTTGGGATTATTCAAACGATCATTTGGTGCGTAGGCATGTTCTTTATGTCAGGTGCGATGCATCTTGTCGGACTATTCGGTGCACCGCGGAGAACGGCATTCACGACCTATGAGGGAAATGCGGATGCGGCAAGTTGGATGCCCTATTATGTATTCATGGCTATTGGCGGCACGATATTATTCATTGGCGTATTGTTGATGGTGTACAATGTCTTCGCCCTGCTTCGGGCGCCAAAGGGTGTGACAGAGTATCCAATCGGCGAAGCGATGGAGCAAGCAGAAGCTACTCCGGCCTATTTGGATCGTTGGAGTGTGTGGATCAGCTTATCGGTGGCGCTGATATTGATTGCTTATACGGTACCGTTAATGGATATGATAATGCATCCAGGCGTCGGTTCCAAAGGGTTTATCACTTGGTAAGAGGCAAGAAGCACCGGATTTTATGTGAATAAAAGCTGGTGCTTTTTCACAATGAAGTGAGGCTGGGAAATAGGGACCTGGAGGGGTAACAATGTTTCTAGATGTTCGAGTGTTCGACGGACAGGTGAAGGTAACGCCTAGGGGTAAAATTTATGTGGACGAAGCAACGATCATAAGGGAAAAGCTATTTCCCTATATGGACAAAGGGTGTAAGCAATTTGTTTTTAACTTATCCGAGGTGGACTATATCGATAGTTCCGGACTTGGCGTATTGGTTGCGCTTCAGAAGAGAGCCCATCTTAATGGCGGCGGGGTGGTCATTCTGGGTCTACAGGGGGATGTCAAAGCACTATTCGAGCTCACACGCTTAACGAACGTTTTTGAGATTCAACCCTAATTTAGTCATATTCACGTGAAAGAAGTCGCTGACCTAGAGGTGATAATCGTACATGAAAGATAAGCTGCGGCTTTATGCACGTGTATTTAAAAAGGTTATGGAATCCATCATGATTACAGATTCTGGAGGCATCATCCTATCGGTCAATCCTGCGTTTACAACGACAACAGGCTATACGGAGGAGGAAGTGGTGGGGCAAACGCCACGTATTTTGTATTCCGGCAAACAGAAACCTGAGTTCTATATTCATATGTGGGCAACGATTCATGAAACGGGCGGTTGGAAGGGTGAAATATGGAACCGAAAGAAGAATGGGGAGCTATATCTCGAATGGCTGACGATCAGTGCTGTGAGGGATAAGCAAGGTAAAATATCCAATTATGTAGGCATTTTCATGGACATAACGGAGCGCAAGAAGTCTGAAAAAAAATTGCAGCTGCATGCCAGGGTATTCGAAACCGCGAGTGAAGGGATCATGATTACGGATACAAAAGGAACGATTTTATCGGTCAATCCGGCGTTTTCCGAAACAACTGGCTATACGGAAGCTGAGGCTTTAGGTCGAACTTCGCGCATGTTACATTCCGGGGTGCAGGATGCCGAATTTTATATTCAAATGTGGGCATCGATTCATGAAGCGGGCAGCTGGCAGGGCGAAGTCTGGAATAAGCGAAAGAATGGGGAAATCTACCCGGAATGGCTGACGATTAATACCGTAAGAAATGAGAATGGTAGAATCTCTAATTATGTCGGAGTTTTCACGGATATTACAGAGCGTAAGCTTGCCGAAGAGAATTTAAAATATTTGGCTCATTATGATGTATTGACCGGGCTCCCGAATCGATTTCTATTTCATGACCGACTGAGTCATGCGATTGTGCAGGCTAAGCGTCAAGGCCACTCTGCTGCCCTGATGTTTATTGATCTCGACCATTTTAAGCTGATTAACGATACATTGGGACATGCAGTTGGAGATCAACTGCTGCAGAACGCTAGCAAAAGGCTGGAAAGCTGCGTTCGATCCAGCGATACGGTATCACGATTGGGCGGTGATGAGTTTACTGTTATTCTACCCCACATTGATGAAACCGAAGACGCGCTGCTTGTAGCGCAGAGAATACTGGAGGAGCTAGCCCTTCCTTTCTTGATAGCCGAACAGGAGCTGTTTATAACAGCAAGTATTGGAATTAGCATTTATCCCTTGAATGGGATTGATAGCGAAACCTTAATCAAACAAGCCGATTCGGCCATGTATCGAGCCAAGGAACAATCCAACAATTATCAGTTGTACACTTCAAATATGAACGCAACCTTCTACCGGAAAATGAAGCTAGAAAACGGGTTACGAAAAGCATTGGAAAAAGATCAATTAAGAATTGTGTACCAGCCGCAAATGGACATTCGAACGGGCCGGATCAACGGCATAGAAGCCTTGCTTCGCTGGCAGCATCCCGAAATGGGAATGGTGTCACCGAACGAGTTTATCCAGATCGTAGAGGAAAATGGTCAAATTGTCGAAATAGGAGAATGGGTGCTGCGCAGTGTTTGTGAGCAGAACAAGGCCTGGCAATCTGCAGGCTATCCTCCATTGAAATGTGCTATCAATCTGTCGCCCCGACAGTTCAAGAATAAGAATTTGATTGAAAAGGTCAAGCAGATATTGGAGGAAACGGAGCTAGATCCGAGTTATCTATGCTTCGAAATTACCGAAAGCATTAGCATACACCAAATTGAGTCGGTACTGACGGTTCTGCATGATTTTAAAGAGATCGGATTGGAGTTAGCTATTGATGATTTTGGCAAGGGACATTCCGCTTTGAGTTACTTGAAAAAGTATCCCATTGATATTTTGAAAATTGATAAATGCTTCGTTCAGGGCATTGAAATGGATCGAGGGAACGCCTCGATTGCCAAGGCCGTGATTGATATGGCCCACGGTTTGGGGCTCCGAGTGATAGCCGAGGGCGTGGAAACGGAAGATCAGTTGGCTTTTCTCAAGGACCTCCATTGTGATTCGATACAAGGATATTGGTTAAGCCGACCGCTGCCTCCCGAAGGGATCGAAGCGTTTTTCAATATACAAGAATGACTTTCTTTGAAGCCTGAAATTGTTGTATTTTTTGATACTGTCGATTCATTCATTCATGGAGGTGCCCTAAATCGGAAACAATCGTCATATATGCTGGGTTGAGGTTGCTGGATGAATAGAACCACATTCGCTGTTGAATGATGTTGTAAAATGTGCAACAATTTCTGCCTAAATCTCGCCTCTTTCCCTTCGTTGTTGCATAATGTACAACAATTTGGTCCTATAAAAGCCGTTTCGCAAGAAATGGGCTCGAAATGTTGTAGAAAATGCAACTTTAAGTTGTAAAATAGCCTTTGGGCATGTGAATTGTTGTAGAAAATGCAACATTGTTAACCACTATGGTCCATCTACCCTCACAAAAGCTGAATGACACTAAAATCGAATTTTGAAGTTACGCCTACCAGTGGTGAGGAAGCATAATGAATCAATAGGCGGCCTCTTTTTAGCAACATTCGATTCGATAGCGTGGATAAGTAAGCGAAGGTTTCTGCATTAAGGCTTAGGGCGTAACCGTTATTTCATGGATGACCAAGCTCGATCCAGCGTACGATAAAAGCCTTCCTACATGCTACAGCAGCGCATGTAGGAAAGCTATTTTCATCCAAGGACAGAGACTGATTTATCTCACTTTAAAGATTTCAATTTGTTTCTTTAAACTGGCGGATTGATCTCTCAATACATCGGAGGATGCAGCGATTTGCTCCATCACGGCCGTCTGTTCCTGTGTTGAAGCAAATACGCCCTTCGCGCCTACAGATATTTTGGAGGCAATGTCGGTGACATCTCGAGCTTCGTTTAAGGTGAGCTGTACTTGATCCGCTTGGCTCGAGACCATGGATGCAATATGATCCACGAACTGATCGACCTGATTTGCTTCACCAACGATACTTTGAAGCGCTGAAGCGGTTGTCTCCCCATTCGCGGTTTCTTTATTGACCATTTCGAATTGCTGTGTAATTTTCGAGACGACATTCTTGACCTCAGACTGAATTTGATCGATAAGCTGATTAATGTCATGAACGGCCTGCGAGCTTTGCTCGGCGAGCTTCTTCACTTCACCAGCCACTACGGCAAAGCCTTTGCCATGTTCGCCGGCTCTTGCAGCCTCAATAGAAGCATTCAATGCTAATAAATGGGTTTGGTTGGCGAATTCACCAACAACGCTTGAAATTTCGCTGATTTGCTTCGCATTGCTTTCCAAACGTCGAACAGTATGTATGGATTCTTGATTAGAAATCGCAAGGCTTTGCATCCCATTAACTAAAGAATGAATCACTCTTGCACTATCCTTAATGGTAATAATCATTTGCGTCGTTAAATGCCGGGCATCATGGGCTTTTTTATTGATGTCATCGGTGGTTCTCATGATTTGTTCGACGGACATGAACATGGCTTCCGAGGATTTCGACTGCTGTTCAGCTCCATGGGATATGTCTTCAATCGTCGTTGTTATCAGCTCCACATGAGCTGCAGCATGTCCAATCGCTGATCTCAATTCATCCACATGCATATCGGTCCCTATGAAGTTGACTGAAATTCCATCAATGATTTCTCTTAAGTTTCCGATCATCAGCGAGAAAGAAAGGCTGAGTTCTCTTAATTCATCATCTGATTTACTTGGAGTAATCGTAATTTGTAAATTCCCTGCGGAAGCTTCATTAGCTGCATCTGTAAGCTGGAGTAGGGGTTTAATGAACCATTTTGCCGCAATCCATCCTAGAAATCCTGTCCAGAATATACCCAAAGAAAGGGTGATCCAGATGAACAACCAATCCGGCATGTAATCTTTAAATAAACCTTGCAGGGTAAAAATAAAAAAAGCACTTGTCCCATAGGTTACGGTGGATACTAACGTGATGCCAAGTACCATTTTCTTGACTATACTCCATTTAAATTTCTTCATCTTCGTCAGTCCCCATTCTGCCTTTTCTGTGATGATTTCTTCCAATAAGCACTTTCCAAAAATATAGCAGAATCTTAAAAACGTAGATGTGATGTTTCTCACAGCGATAATCTGCAAAGAATTTATACTAGAAATAGAAGCAAACGACGTATGTTGGAGGGATGAATATGGCACCACTTTCAATAACCTGCATGTTAGGAATAGCCTCATCCAACCCAGATGAACTTGATTTTGCCACGGATCGTCTGAAGGAAGAGCATAGCCAATTAAGACAGCAGCTAAAGGCTCTCGAACATAGCGCTAAGGAAGTGAGTCTGCTGGATAATCCTGCTGAGGGCGTTCAGGTCTTGCAGCAGCTAAGGCAGCAAACCGCTGATTTTGTGGAGGCACTGGAGCGCCACGCCGAATGGGAGGACCAGCAGTTGTTTCCATTTCTGCTTGATTATTTTCACCGGCAATCGGCTCCATCGATAACGCCCTCCTTTTGGGTACTGGAAAAGGATCATCAGCTGGCGATTTCATTTATCCAGACCTTCCATGAAACCATCATCGATTTAACGCCAATTGTCATCAAAAAACAGCTGATTGAGGCTGCGGCGCATCTCATACAGGCCTGTTTAATCTTAAATGATCACTTTACGATGGAAGAACAGCTCGTAATTCCTTTAACGGAGAAAGTGCTAACGGACCTTGAATCATTCTTTTCATAGTTAATTGGACCATTTCAATCGGGATGCTACATGCGGCAAATCTCTTTCGGGCAGTTTTCGCAGTGGCATACATCGCGGAGATAGGTTAAATCCTTAATCACAATTTGGCCATTTTGTATCTCAAGAGCATCTTCCTTTTTCATATCACTCAACATCCGATTGACACTTTCCCGAGTAGCTCCAATCATATCGGCCATTTCTGTATGATTGATCTTGTAATTGATCAGCGTATGCTCACCGTTTGGAACGCCATAAGAATTACTGAGTCTGATAAGTAACGAACAGAGGGCACCTGGTTTTCCGTACATCATTAAATCGCGGAACTTCGTTTCGGTCATGCGGTGCATAAGCCCCATCCATTTCATAAACTCAATGGCCAAATCCCCATGCTGCCAAAGTAAGACTTCGAGGTCTTTGCGTTGAATGACCCCAATCTCACAATCAGCTGTTACTTCTGCACTATAGCTTTGTACAGAGTTCTGAAAGGGATCGATCTGACCGAATAAATCACCCGCCTGATGCAGCGATATGATGAAGCTTTTACCCGTTTCCGACAGCTTGGTGATGCGCACTCCGCCTTTTATTACGTAGTACAATTTATCCGCGACATCACCTTCCCAAAACAGATAATCACCTTTCTCCGCATGCTTCACATACATAATGCTTTGTAATTTATGGAAATTCTCTTCAGAAAAAAAGGCTAGAATACCGTTAACAGCCATCTGTACCAACTCCTCAACGTTTCTTTGTTATCTCTATCTTAACGGGTTCAGATGGTTTTGTTTATCGGGGGTTCTGCTGATCTTTAGAGGGGAAACTCCCTATTTGGTGTGAGATAAATCACAGTTAATCCTTAACTTTCCTGACGACTCTGAGGTGATTTGCAGGTGAATAAGCGCAATGTCCTGATTGCGAAATCAGGGTTTTCCCTGACATACAAGATGAGTGGAAACGTCTACAATGTTAATTAAAATAAATCGGCTCTGGTGCAAAGAGGAAATGGAGGTGGTCTAGATGGCTCATGGGGATGCAACCATCATAGAAGAGTTGGAGCGTTTGCGAAGCCTAACGTCAAGTGATTTTATCGCACTGGCGCCATTGCACGACAAAGCCCAGCGCATACGTTGGAAATATGCTTCGGGCAGCAGAAATGAACGCTATCGGCAAATGGTGATTAAATCGGGTCAAGGATTAGCTGGTTCCGTCCTGCGTCTCGGCCGATGGGTGAAGCTCGATGACTCGCATCCTGACTCCGATCAAGTGCGACGTAATTGTCCTGTCCTACTTGCCGAGCAGCTGCAGACTGCAGCCGTATTTCCAATTTTGACGGATTCCGATAGTCTGTTGATAAAAGGCTTGCTGTTCATCGGAAAAAGAACACAGCCCAGATATGCTCAGGCAGAGCTCCTTGTCGTTCAGGAAGGTCTCCCTGCTCTGGCTTGGTATCTGAAGGACAATACAGGGGAAATAGTAAAATGAGTTCCATTACCGGAATTCATTTTATTTGTTATTATTAATATAATATGAGTGATGATAGGGTAGTTCTAATCGATTTATTGGAGGATGGGTATGCTTAAAATTCTAGTAGTTGATGATCATGCCGTAGTCAGGTCGGGATTAATGAGCCTGCTGAATGGTAAGCATAGCATGGAAGTTATCGGAGAGGCTGCCGATGGAAAAGAAGGCATTCAAGCAGCCGAATTGCTTAAGCCGGATGTCGTATTAATGGATTTAAACATGCCCCATGGCATGGATGGACTTACAGCGACAACAGAATTGAAGCGCCTGATGCCGGATTTAGCGGTGCTGGTTCTGACGATGCATGACGATGACGAGTACCTGTTTAGAGCAATTCACGCAGGCGCCTCAGGGTATATTTTGAAAAGTGCTCCGCATGAGGAGCTGTTGACTGCCATCCGCTCAGTAGCATCAGGAAACGCCTATCTGTATCCTACAGCAACCAAACGGCTGATGAGTGAATATATAGAACGATTGAAGCATGGAGAAAATATCGGTCCTTACGAATCCCTTTCTGAACGTGAAAAGGAAGTTCTGTCTCTGATTGCCAAAGGATTTTCCAATAAAGAAATAGCTGAACAATTGATTATTAGCGTAAAAACAGTTGAATCGCATAAGAGCAACGTGATGGAGAAGCTAGGGCTCAAAACGAGACCAGAGTTGGTCAAGTTTGCGGTGAAGAAAGGATTGTTGAATTTTGAGTAAGGATGTAAATAAAGAGTATCCAGAAGTGATTGGTGAAAATGTAACGGAGCTTATAGCCCGCATGGATGATTATATTACGGACTCCATGTTTCAAGCTGATCTGAAACAGTCTCTCAAGCAGCTGTCCAATGTTAAGTTTGCCCTAGATGAATCTTCCATTGTTGCCGTCACGGATCATAAAGGGAAAATTCAATATGTGAACGATAAATTTTGCGAAATCTCCCAATATTCACGTGCTGAACTTCTCGGTCAAGACCACCGAATTATTAACTCGGGTTATCATCGGAAGGAATTTATGACCCTCTTGTGGCAAACGATTACCTCTGGCAAGGTATGGCGCGGAGAGATCAAAAATAAAGCGAAAAGTGGTGGATTCTACTGGGTAGATACGACGATTGTGCCATTCGTGGATGAGCAAGGGAAACCCTACCAGTATCTTGCGATTCGTAACGAAGTGACGCAATTAAAGCGTGTCGAAGAAGAGCTGCAGCTTATGATGTCGCAAGTCATGCAAATTCAGGAGGAAGAACGAAGAAAATTTTCGCGTGAGCTGCATGATGGTATCGGGCAGAGTCTGTTCTCACTGTTGATACAGATGGATAGAGTCATTGGGGAAAGTGAGCAGTCTGAAATAGTCGGGCTTAGGCAAGTTGTTTCCGGAATCATTGAGGAAGTTCGCAATTTGGCGTGGGAAATCCGTCCTTCTGTTCTGGATGATTTAGGTGTAGTGCCGGCCATTCGAACCTATATAGAAAATTACACGGGGCATTACGGCATACGTGTCTTACTTGAAAGCAATTTGCGTAAGCGACTGGGAGCTTTGGAGGAAACGACCATATACCGCGTTATACAGGAGGCTCTTACCAACGTAGCCAAGTATGCAGATGTATCAGAAGCTAAGGTGTTCGTTCATGATAAAGATTCATTCGTTGAAGTGCGCATCGAAGATCGGGGAAAAGGTTTTATTCGCATTGGCGGCTCCAAAGGAGTGGGGCTATTCAGTATGGAGGAAAGAGCCAAGAGCATTGGCGGTGAAATCGCTATTCATTCTGAATTAGAAAAAGGGACGACGATCACCCTGATTGTTCCGAAGAGGTGAATCATACATCCCTGCGGAGAGTTTTGCTGAGCTCTTAGGAATTAAATTGCTTGACAAACAAGCCATATCCTCTTGCTTCAAGGTCATTTCTCGGAATGAATTGTAAAGCTGCAGAGTTAATGCAGAAACGCAGTCCCGTGGGCTCGGGTCCGTCGTTGAACACATCGCCTAGAAAGGAATCGGCATAACGGCTCCTGACCTGGGTAACGACCGAGAATAAGTCACGTTTTTCTTTAAATATAATATGGTCTGGCACCAACGGTTTCGTAAAGCTAGCCCAGCCCGTACCCGCATCAAACTTGTCTTTGGAGCTAAATAATGGCTCACCCGAAACAATATCCACGTAAATACCTTCTTTTTTGTTATCCCAATACTCGTTGTGAAACGGCTGCTCGTCCTTATCATGCTGAGTTACGTCGTATTGGAGCTTAGTCAACGTTTTCAACTTTTCTTCTTTGTTAAAATCTTTATATGCATTCATTTTTTCGGGAATCACGACCCGATCTTTACCCCAAGTTTTATTCAAAAATGCAGCCCGACCAGAGCCGAGTTCATTTACCTTGTAGCTGATTGGATTTTTTTTGAAATAGTCCTGATGTTCCTCCTCCGCTTTGTAAAACGTTGATGCAGATAAAATCTTCGTTACAATCGGCTTATCAAACTGTCCCGATGAACCTAATGCCTCTTTGGATGCTTCGGCCATCTCTTTCTGTTCATTGCTATTGTAAAATACGACGGAACGATATTCGTTGCCACGATCAACGAATTGACCATCTGCATCCGTAGGATCGACGTTTCGCCAGTAAACTTGAAGCAGCTGGTCATACGTAATCTGATCCGGATTAAAGCGAACTTCCACCGACTCTAGATGGCCTGTAGTTCCAGTAGACACCTCGGCATAGGTCGGATTTTCCTTTTGTCCTCCTGTATATCCGGTTACAACACGCAAGACACCATCAAGCTTTTCGAAGGGCGACTCCATACTCCAGAAGCAACCTCCAGCAAAAATAGCGGTATCGTAATTGGTGCTCGATTGTTCACTAACTGTAGTTAACACCTCTTGAGCTTTTATTACTCCATCTTTGTGAAAGGAAGCGTAAATGGAATAACCAATAAAGACGAATAGGGCAATGGGCAGCACATATAATTTAGGTTTTTTAAAATTCATTTTCCCTTCGCCTCCGTATTAGGTTCTCTAGATTCTCAAGAAGCTAATTCCATACCTTTCTGCATTTTTCTTAGGAAGTAGTAGGACAGCAGAACAAACAATAAGACTACGACAGACTTAATACTTCCCATAGGATTTCCGACAGCGTTTTCTGACCAAAATGCTGCAATACAATCAATAGTAAAGCCGGCATATGCCCATTCTTTTAGCCTGTTGAATTTTGGAATAAGAAGAACAATGATACCTATGAGTTTGGCTACTCCAAGAATAGTCAGAAAGTAGGCAGGATAGCCCAACAGCTGAGTCGATTCTGCTAATGTTTTTGGGGTTTGTAAAAGCTCATTGACGGCACTGAGTAAGAATCCTATGAGCGTACAAATCGTGATTACCCAGTAGGTGATTTTTATTTTCTTCATTTTAATAACTCCTCGTATCATATTTTTTAGTTTTGTCTTTCTTACACTCTGATTTTAGCAAGAACAAAACGTAAGCAAATCTGTGAGAAGTCATGTATTCACAAAGAAAAAGGCAGAACGTTTGATCGCTAAAGCATGATTAATCTCATACTCTATGCCAAAAGTCATGCCTTATAATTCTATTTGATGACGAACTGAGAATACGGCAGCTTGTGTTCGGTCACGCAATCCTAACTTAGCTATGACATTCGAAACGTGATTTTTCACTGTACCTTCGGTGATAATAAGTAAGCCTGCAATTTCTTTATTATTTAATCCTTGGCCCAATAAAGCTAGTACCTCTTTCTCCCGTTCGGTCAGTTGACTGAGCTGGGCAGGCTCATTGATAGGTAAAGGATGAGCGTTATCCGGGTTCCATTCCGACATTTTTTTCAACTCGTTAAGAAGCGTTGCCGTTATATCTGGTTGAAGTACAGTCCCGCCATTGTATACAGTTTGAATCGCACTTACGATCGCCTCAGATGGCATATCTTTCAACAAATAGCCATGGACGCCTTTTTCCAAAACTCTCAAAATTAACTCCGCGTCATCGAAAGTGGTCAGAACCAGTACCTTCGTCTCTGGTAAAGCTCTAAGAATCAATTCCGTTCCTTCCACGCCATCCATGCCAGGCATTCGGATATCCATCAACACCACATCCGGTCGCCATTCGAGCGCCTTGGTATAGGCATCTCTCCCATCAACCGCTGTTCCAACGACGTCCATGCCCTGTTCCAACCCGATGATGGTCGCAAGTCCCTCTCTCATGAGCCTCTGATCGTCTACGATGAGGATTTTCAATGATGTACACGCTCCAATTCCGTTAATGGATAAGGGAATTGCACTTCGACAGCAAAACCATCTTGCTGATCCATGCCGAAATGCACCTTTCCATTCCATTCCTTGACTCTTTCTTGCAAATTAATTAAACCAAACCCCGGTTTCAGTTGGGCAGGAACCCCTCCGTCATTACGTATGCACAATGAGAAACCAGTCTCCGAATAGGCTAACAAGATTTTCGCATTTTTCGCATGGCCGTGTTTATGAGCATTCGTCAATGATTCCTGTACAATTCGATAAGCCGTTAATTGGAGATCACCTGGCAGTGGGACGGGGGTCCCATTTACTTCAAAAGTGGTTTGAACCTCGGCAAATTTGGTGAATTCCTCCGTAAGCTTCCCGAGGCTATCATTTAAGGAAGTGGACGTAACAGGCTCATCTCGAATAGCCCTTACCGAAAGCCGGACCTCTTGCAAAGACGATCTAATTAGATCTTCACAGGCCAGATAGGTTTGTTCACTGCGTAAAGGATCCAGACTGCTTAGCTTGCGAGCCGCTTGCATTTGAACCAATAATGCCGTCAGTTTATGACCTACCGTATCATGAATTTCTCGTGCAATGCGCACTCTTTCCCTAGTCGCTGCCCACTCCTCCGTTTTGAGAGCATAGTCCTGAAGTCGCTCATGGGATTGCATCAATTGTGCATACAACTGCATCGTATCCCGACGTGCGCGTTGATAAAAATTGATTAGAGCGCTCACAATACCTGCGAAAATAATGAACGAACAGGTAATAAAGTAGCCAATTTCATCGATTCGTTTAAATAAATACCAATCAATGCTTCCCATCGTAATAATATACACGACCAGCAGTAGTAAGCATGTAATAATTAGCATTCGGGTGTTCTTTAAAAACATTAAAATCGCTAAGGTTGTAATTCCAATAAATAGATGATTCGGGAAATTTCCACCTATATATACATAACCATAGGAAGCGGATACCAAGAAATCTAAGATGAGGATGTGAAAAAGCCAGGTGTGTTTTTTTTGCATCTTTAAATAAAATAAATGAACCAGAAGAAAAATCACCAATGAAAAGACCACAAAGCTTAGGCCCCAAAAAATCGTAATTGAATTTTGAAAATAAAAAACACCGGTTAAAACTAAATCAAAAGCAAGCTTTATGCCAAAAAACAGCCTCCATGAAAGGGGGTTCTTTACTATTCTATCCGTCTCTTGGATCATTCTCTTCAGCTCACCTCATCTAAGTTTGATGCCTACGATAGTCGCCTGGCGTTACGCCTGCGTGCTTCTTGAACGTTCTATTGAAATGACTTATATGATTATAGCCCACACGGGTAGCAATCTCGGTCACATTGAGGTCCGTTCCCCCTAGCAGCTCCATGGATGCCTGAATACGAATGGCTGATAAGAGCTCGATATACGATTTGCCCCGCACCAGCTTGAGCATATTGCTGAAATACGATGGAGCCATCAATGCCTTAGCGGAAACCTCTTCCAAATGGAGATCCTCATTGTAGTGCGTTTCCATGTATCCAATAGCTTCATAGAAGGCTTCTCGATGATGTGCCACCCTGTTGCGCTCATGTTGACTTTGCGTTTGGGAATAGCGTTTATACTGCCTGCCGGTAATGACGAGAAGCTTCAGCAGCTCGGCTTTGATCGCTAACCGGTAGCCTTCTTCTTGTTCCTCCCATTCCGAGAGAATGACGTTCAGCAGGTTCTCGACAACGGTTTGTGTAGGAGGAGGGAACGACATTTTGGGCAAAAGATCGGCTTCGGAAATAAGGGGTCTGATATAGGCGAAATCGACGAACGTCTGCATTTGCGCCAGATCCTGAAAGCTTTCATTAATCGCATGGGGCATGAAATCGACCTGTATCATCTCAAAATCCATCGAATCACGGGGTTCCAAGCGATGCTCTTGAAAGGGCGGAATCGAGAAGAGATCGCCTTTGGTCAACACATATTGCCTGCCTGCCGCCCAATGAAGACAACTGCCGGACATCATGTAGCACAGCTGAAGGTGCTCGTGAGCATGCTGAAAACGATTCATATTCAGTGGCGTTCGAACTTCGATTTTAAAAGGAAACTGCTCGTCGAGTAACCCTTTGTAGACATAGATCGGATAATCAGACATACATGACCTCCACTAAATTCATCCGTAAATCATTAGCTAAAGATAATGGTACACAGATTCGAGGAATTGTGCAAAAGAAACATGGAAAAGGGAAAGCGTTTACTGAGTTTCGCTGCAATAATAGGAGGAAGTTAAGTTGCCCACTAGATCTGGGAGGAAATGGGGAAAGCAGTATGAAGCATCTGGCATTTAGCACGCTCCCCTGCGATGGCTGGTCTTTGGCTGAGATGATTGCGTTTGCCAAGGCATGCGGTTTTAGCGGAATGGAGCTGAGGGAAGGATCCGCCTGGGGCATATCCGCCGAGATGGCGCAGAAGGAGCGGGAAATAGCGCTTCAGAAATTCGAGGAAGCGGGCATCCGAATCACCAATATTGGTTCAAGTGTATGTTTCACAGGCGAAAAAGGGGATGCCGAGCAATTCGATAATTTTAAAAAGGTCGTTTCGCTCGCTCGTGATTTGAAGGCTGGCGGAGTGCGGATTTTCCTTGGCTACTTCAATAACCGCAGAGACAATCCAGTTCCTGCTATTCCATATCCTGAAATCGTAACCCAGATTAAGCAAGCTTGCGATTATGCGGTCTCTTACGGTGTGCAGGTATGGATCGAGACGCATAATGAATTTGCCACCGGCCGCTCGCTTCGCAAGCTGCTGGATGATGTAGATAGAGCGAATTGCGCGGTTATCTATGATATTATCCATCCACTGGAAGAAGGAGAGACGCCGGCGGAGACAATTGCGTTACTCGGCTCGCAGTGCGTTCATGTACATGTCAAAGACGGCGTCCCTTTTGAAGATCCGCTGGAGTCGAACTGGATGTACACCAAGGTCGGCGAGGGGCTGGTGCCGATTGCTTCAATTGTAGATCAGCTTGAGCGAATGGGCTATACCGGTTATTACTCCCTGGAGTGGGAAACCAAATGGCGCAGGGAGCTGCAAGTTCCCGGTATGGAGCCAGCAACTATTCTTCCTGCGTATGTTGCATTTATGCGTGAATTATTTCAAAGCCTAATGAAATGAGGGTTAAGCCTATGAAAACATTAATTACGATCGCTGACGCTGGATTACGTGAATTATTTTGGCAGGAGCTCACTCTGAATAAGCTTTCCAGCTTTTCCGAGGTTGATTTTATTACCTTGAATGAGAAATTTACAAGTGAGGACTTGTCGGAACGAATTGGCTCTTATGATGCCTGCATCACTTCATGGGGTTCGCCTCGATTTACTCCGGAAGTGCTCGCGCGCGCGGAGAGATTGAAGTTTATCGGCCATGGAGCAGGTAGTGTAGCATCAATCGTCAAAGAGGATGTGTTCGATACTTCGATTGCCGTAACATCGGCTAATAAAGTACTTGCGCTCTCGACTGCGGAGTGTGCATGTTCACTGATGTTTGCCGGAGCGTGGGACTTAGCGGGGTACAGCAATCGTCTTAAAGAGGGGCAGTGGAGCAATAACAACCGCGATACGATTCTCGGCGTGACACGAAGAGTGATCGGCCTGGTCGGCTACGGGGAAATCTCTAAGCAGGTGATCCGGATGCTGCAGCCTTTTAACACGAGAATCTTGCTGCACTCCAGCTACTGTACGCAGGAGGAAGCGGCTGCGCAGGGCGTCGAGCTCTGTGGTCTGAATGAACTGTTCGAGCGCAGCGACATCGTCTCGTTGCACAATACGTGGACACCTCGCACGCAAGGGATGATCGGTGCGGAACAGCTAAGACTGCTGCGCGACGGGGTGCTCTTCATTAATACGGCTCGCGGGCCTATTGTGAAAGAAGAGGCGCTCTTGGAAGAACTGAGCAAAGGTAGGATACATGCAGCCCTTGATGTTTACGACATAGAGCCGATGCCAGTCGATCATAAGCTGCAGGCGATGCCGAACGTGTTATGCTTGCCGCATATTGGCGGGTTTCATGGAATATTGAAGCGCGAGCTCTGTGATTTCATCGTCGATGAGCTGCACCGGTTCGTGAAAGGTGAGGATTTGCTCGGCAAAGTTACGTTGGATCAGTACCGCAGATTGACGCCGTGGTAGAGGTATCTCGTAGAAAAATTGTATAATTAAACGGACAAATTTAACCGAGGAGTGTAGCGATGAACGCAATAGAAACACGGATTCATTCTTTGAAACAGTATGTGCCGGAGTTGACGGCACCAACGGATCTTAAAGATTTTTGGGATCGTGTCTCCCAGGAAGAAGCAGAATCCGTGAGATATACGATTGAGCCGGTCGTCTCCCCTTTCTTACAGGCCGAAGTTTACAAAGTTGTATTGGAGGGTGCAGCAAATACGCTGGTTCACGCCTGGTATATGCTGCCCTCCGTCCAACTGCGTCATCCACTTCCCTGTATCGTAACCTTTCACGGTTATTCCGGTTCCAAAGGTCAACCGGAAGATCACGCTGCTTGGCTGCTTATGGGGTATGCGGTACTCGCCGTCGACGTCCGGGGGCAAGGAGGAGAGACCGGCAACGGGCTGCCGCAAGAATACGGCATGACCAAAGGATGGATAACACAGGGGATTCTCGATCCTGAGGGTTCCTATTATCGGGCAGTAGCTATCGATGCCCTGCGTGCTGTACGGTGTGCGATGGCAATGCCAGAGATAGACCCCGAGAGAGTGTTTGTTTTTGGCGGCAGCCAAGGAGGCGGATTGGCGCTGCTTGTATCCGCTTTGGAGCCTAACCTACGGGCAGTAATCGCACATGTACCGAATATGTGCCACATGGATCTGGGGATACTCCAATCGGTCAGTTCACTCATCGAAGCTGCGGAATTCGTAACTCGCTTCCCGGACCGCCTTGACGAGGTGCTGCGGACGCTTAGTTATTTCGACATCATGAATTTGTCCCATCGAATTACGCTGCCCGTGCATGTGACGGTCGGACTAAAGGACACGACCTGCTTACCCGAGACGATCTTTGCCGCATATAATCGGATCGCATCTGTTGACAAATCGATCGAGGTTCATCCGTTCATGGGGCATGCGCTGCCTCCGGGATTTCACGCTGCGGGACACGCCTTTTTCTCGCAGTGGCTTTGAGGGCAGGGCCAGGGGAGCAGCAGCCTAGTAGTGATCATTAGCTAATCATTACATTACTAGGCTGTAGGCTCGCTTTTCATGAAGCTTTTAGCTAAATTCTCGACATTCAAATCTCTTGTATTGTTTTCTTGGTCTCTTAAAATCTGAATCGAATACTGCTCCCCAGGTTTATTTGCCTTGAAAATAGCCTGTTCTGTATTTTCAATACGAACATCGTGACCGCAGTCTATTAAACATTGTTGAAAATCATATATGGTAGGTTTTTGATTTTCATCTAAGAATATAAGCCCTCTTAAAAGTTGTATGCTATCCTTGTGGATAACTTTAAAGTGAATAATGTGTTCTTTTTTCATAGATAAGCACTTCCCCTAATATGACTATTCTTAGCTATCATAGATATATGGTAGCTGTTTTTGTTGCTCTTGGCTGTGATTTTTGTTATAGCTTATCGATGAGAAGTTCATTGACATGCGAATGCCGCCATGCTAAACTGTAACGAAATTGATTATAGATAGTTAACTTCGGTTTATAGTTATGTAACCTTGAGATAGACCATCTTGAGCGTGGAGGAGTATTCGTATGTCAACCGATTTACCGCAAGTAGAGAAACCATCCGAACCAGAGGTGCCCGGTATTATGCGAGAACGGACGGTCTCTTGGTTACTCTGCATGACCATAATTCTAGTCGTTATGAACACAATGATGTTCAATTTGGCATTGCCCAAAATTGCCGTACAATTCGCTCTCAACCCCTCGACGGCGTCATGGGTCGTGACGGGCTACTCCATCGTCTTTGCTATATCATCGATTACTTTTAGCCGATTGTCCGATTTCGTGCCCATTCGAAGACTCTTCACGGCGGCGCTGCTGGCATTGGGCGGGGCATCCGTGATTGGCATGTTCAGCGATGGATTTGGGCTGTTGCTTTTCACGAGGCTTATTCAGGCGGCAGGCGCTGGAGCCATTCCTTCGCTCGCGATCGTGCTTGTCACTCGTTATATTCCGGTGTCCCGCAGGGGCATGGCAATGTCGTTCATTTTGTCAGCTGCCTCACTTGGCCTCGGGCTTGGTCCTGTCGTCGGTGGATCGATCGTTCAGTATCTGGGGTGGCATTTCCTATTTGTGATCACCGGCCTAACCCTGCTGCTGATCCCGGTTTTCCTGCTAATACTGCCCCGGGAAAAGGCGGCGCGAGGCTCGTTCGATTTCATTGGTGCCGTCCTGATCGGGATGGGGACGACGGGTTTGCTGCTCTTCCTCACATCCAAGAGCGCGGTTGCACTCGTAGTGGGCGTGATTGCTCTGGCCTTGTTCGCGGTGCGCATCCGCAAAGCGTCGAATCCATTCGTACTGCCAGCCCTATTCGGCGACAGAGTATATCTGGCGCTTGGTGCCATCGGCATTAGCGCCTACATGATCAGCTTCGCCTTCTTGTTCCTCGCCCCGCAAATGCTGGCCAGAGTTTTTCATTTAACTCCGGCAGTATCGGGTCTTGTGCTCTTTCCAGGCGCGCTCCTTGCCATGCTGGTATCCAACCGTGTTGGCCGCCTCATCGACCGATACGGTAACGACGCGCTCCTCCGCTACACGCCGTGGCTGTTGTTGGTTTCAACCGTATTGCTCGCGCTGACTGCCGTCCATTCTTTTTATGGGCTTGCTGTCGTCTATATACTGACGAGTATCAGCATCACTTCTATCTCCAGTGCGGTCTCCAACGAGCTATCCCGGCAGTTGACGAAGGAACGGATCGGCTCCGGGATGGGCTTATTCCAGCTGCTGCAATTTTTCAGCGGGGCTTTCGCCGTAGCCATTTCGGGGAGTGCACTCGTCTTGCAGAAGTCATTGCCAACCGAGCGCGCGTTTGACAATCTCATCTGGGGCATGGTCGGAATCGCCATATTGACCATCGTCTTCGCCTTTATTTATCGCGGCTACGCCAGAAAGCGTACGAATGCCGCTGCTACTCTGGCTTAATATAAATTAACAAAGAGGATCCCGCGCGGATCCTTTTTGTGTTTTTGATACTAAGCAACGATTTCAAAAATTGGATATCTAGAGCAAATCGGAGTATAGGTTATCCCTTATGTGGAAAAATTAAAGCGTATATGTAAAAATAGGGGGCTTTTCAGGTGCGCAAGACAGAAAATCAGTTGTCTGTTTTCTCTTTAGGCGGAATTAACGAAATTGGTAAAAATATGTATGTGGTGCAATATGGAGATGATATCATTGTCATTGATTGTGGCTCAAAGTTTCCGGATGAAACTTTACTCGGTATTGACTTGATCGTTCCGGATATTACCTATTTACTTGAAAATAGCGATAAAGTCCGCGCACTGATTATTACGCATGGACATGAAGATCATATCGGGGGCATTCCCTATATACGAAGACAATTGAACATGCCGATTTATGCAACTCGGCTAACACTAGGGCTAATTGAAAGTAAGCTGAGAGAGGCTGGACTGCTTGCGGATACGAAATTTATTGAGATTGACTCCGATTCGAGCATCGAGCTTGGACAGATCACGTCTACCTTTTTCAAAACAAATCATAGTATCCCTGATTGCTTGGGAGTTGTCTTTCATACACCAGAAGGAACGGTCGTACATACGGGAGATTTCAAATTTGATTTAACCCCAGTCAATAATCAATACCCCGACATTCATAAGATGGCGGAGATCGGGAAGAATGGGATTCTACTTCTTTTATCTGAAAGCACGAATGCTGAGCGCCCTGGGTACACACCTTCGGAAAGTCTTGTAGGCAAGCATATAGAAGATGCCTTTCATAAAGCGAAGCAAAAAGTGTTCATAGCCACCTTTGCCTCTAATGTTCATAGACTTCAGCAAGTTATTGATGCTGCTCAGGCAACGAATCGAAAATTAGCCTTACTTGGCCGTAGTATGGTCAATGTTGTGAGAATTGCTTCCGAGCTTGGTTACCTAACAGTTCCTGATGGGATGCTGGTGGAAGCGGGGGAAGTCAATCGTATGGTTCCAGATCGAATAGCGATCTTATGTACCGGTAGTCAAGGAGAACCGATGGCTGCATTATCGCGATTATCCCGTTCCAATTATCGTCAAGTTGAAATCATGCGTGGAGACACCGTTATTCTATCCTCATCCCCGATTCCGGGAAATGAACGCAATGTGTCGCGGACTGTCGATAATTTATTTAGTTTAGGGGCTGAAGTCATTTATGGTTCGAGCTCATCTACAGGCATGCACGTATCCGGACATGGGAGCCAAGAAGAGCTGAAGTTAATGCTCACACTGATGAAGCCCAAGTATTTTATACCGATTCATGGCGAGTTTAGAATGCTTCATCAGCACCGTATATTGGCTGAAGGTGTCGGCGTGGACCCAGCTAACATCTACATTTTAAATAATGGCGATGTCGTGGATATCAAGAACGAGGTCGCAACTCAGAGCCGCAAAGAGTACGCGGGGAATACCCTTGTCGATGGATTAGGGGACGTTGGCAACATTGTTCTGCGTGACCGTAAACAACTGGCCGAGGATGGTATCTTGATCGTGGTCCTTCTGCTTAGTAAAAGTGACGGTAAAATTTTGTCCGGTCCGGATATTATCTCCCGCGGGTTTGTCTATGTTCGAGAGTCGGAAGACCTGATGGATCAAGCCAATATTCTAGCAACAGAAACGATAAACAGGCTTCAAAAAGAAAACGTGAATCAATGGAATGTGCTTAAAACGAACGTAAAAGAAGTCCTAGGAAAACTCTTTTATGAAAAGACGGGCAGGAGACCCGTTATTCTCACGATACTCACGGAGATCTAGCACAAGCAAGACATCTAGCCAATCTAGTACAAACAAGTAAATCTAGCATTAACAAATCTAGCACAAACAAGCGGATCCCTTCGGTTTGAAGTGGAATCCGTTTTTTGCTTTAACGGATCGCTGGCGATGGATGAGAAGATATCTTGGGGGAGGAATCGAATGATCCATTACTTGCTGTACTAATTAATATTGCCGTCGCAGGCGCCTATATAGCAGACAAGATGAAATAGACGAGGACAACTTTCACGAATTCCAAAGCACCTACCACATGATTACTGCCGCATTAAGCAAAGATGGAACTGCTTCTCGGCCGCGGCCGCGAGATAGCGATGTTATTCATCGCTATCTCTTTGCTTTCCCGCTCCGCACGCGGGTTTGGCCCCTCATAAGGATGATTTTCATCCTTATGGCGGGGTTGCTCGGCCGCGGCCGCGAGATAGCGATGTTATTCATCGCTATCTCTTTGCTTTCCCGCGCCACACGCGGGTTTGGCCCTTCATAAGGATGATTTTCATCCTTATGAAGGGGTTGCTCGGCCGCGGCCGCGAGATAGCGATGTTATTCATCGCTATGCCTCTGCTTTCCCGCGCCGCCCGCGGGTATGGCCCCTCATAAGGATGATTTTCATCCTTATGGA
>NZ_WHOC01000155.1:0-536 GCF_013141785.1 Paenibacillus germinis | reverse complement strand
TTGATTTGGGTTCCATTTGTCGTAGATCCGATGTTATCAAGCACTTTTCCACTTGCAGTATTTTTAACCTTGTAATATCCATTTCCGATGGGTTCAAACTTCCACTGCTGGTTCGTTCCCCCGTTGCAAGTCGACTGTACCATAATCGTGCCATCTGAGGTAGAAGACCCAGGATTCGTAGCACATTTCCCGCTTGTATGATTGACAATATTGAAATACTTGCCGGTAATGGGATCTTCCTTATAAATTTCAACCTCCACATAATGATTGGATCCATTGGCGGTACTTCCGTTCGACCACAATCTAACATATCTAGCATTTACGGTAGGAAACGCGATCTCCTTTCCCGCGCTTGTTTCCGAATATTCGTTATCTACCCCTGCGCCTTGACCGGCGCTGTTATTAGTATCGTTATTAAACACGGTGGTCACACCACTCGAAAAATCTTCTGTGTTCGATAACTGTACAATAACATCATGATATTGTCGGGTATCGCCAAAATAATGCCACAGCTTCACTCGATTAACATTAAATGA
>NZ_WHOC01000154.1:0-46996 GCF_013141785.1 Paenibacillus germinis | reverse complement strand
CGGGATATTACTGTCGATCTTTCGGATAAGGATGAAGCGTTAATCGCAGAGGCTCTGAAACAACTCGAGGGCATTAAAGTCATCAACGTCTCTGATCGCACCTTTCTCGTGCATCTAGGTGGCAAAATTACGATTCAGCCGACACTTCCGATCAAGAATCGCGATGATTTATCCAAGGTATATACCCCAGGTGTTGCTCGAGTCTGTACGGCGATAGCTGAAAATCCGAAGAAAGCATATTCACTTACCATTAAGCGAAATACGGTGGCAGTTGTTACTGATGGTACTGCTGTTCTAGGCTTAGGCGACATTGGCCCGCATGCGGCAGCTCCGGTTATGGAAGGTAAAGCTATGCTCTTCAAGCAGCTCGCTGGCGTTGACGCGTTTCCGATCTGTTTGGATACCCAGGATACCGAAGAAATCATTCGCACGATCAAAGCGATTAGTCCGATTTTCGGCGGTATTAACTTGGAGGACATTAGCTCTCCGCGCTGCTTTGAAATTGAGAATAGGCTCGCTGAAGAGCTGGAGATTCCTGTCTTTCATGATGATCAGCATGGAACAGCTGTCGTTGTGATCGCGGGACTGCTCAATGCGCTCAAAGTCGTTGGCAAGCGGATTGAAAATATCCGCATTGTCGTTAATGGGATAGGTGCTGCAGGCGTATCCATTTGCAAAATGCTGCTCCAGGCAGGCGTTACGCGCCTCGTTCCTGTAGATCGGGAAGGCGCTATCGTGCGCGGCGGGACTTACGCCCACCCCATGTGGCAGTGGCTTGCCGAACAGCCTCAAGTGGAATCGACTGAAGGAACTCTGCAAGAAGTGATTCAAGGTGCAGACGTATTTATCGGGGTATCAAGAGGTCGCCTTTTGAAAGCAGAAGACGTGAAGAAGATGGCTCCTCAAAGCATCGTGTTCGCAATGGCTAATCCCGATCCTGAAATTACGCCGGAGGAGGCGCTTCCGCATGTTGCTGTATTTGCTACGGGACGAAGCGATTATCCGAATCAAATTAATAACGTGCTTGTATTCCCTGGATTATTCAGAGGGGCACTCGACTGCCGAGCACGACGAATTAATGAGCCGATGAAGCTTGCCGCGGCGAGAGCAATTGCTTCCGTCGTTTCAGCGGCAGAGCTCAACGAACATTACATTATCCCTAGTATTTTCAATGAGCAAGTCGTGATACAAGTACGCAAAGCTGTGATTGAAGCGGCCATTTTAACGAATGTTGCTCGGAGAACCCCGCCTGAGTTTAGGTAATGGGAATAACCCGACAAGAACAATGAGTAGTTTGCTACGGTGAACTGCTCATTGTTCTTTTTTTACTATTCAATCAATCGCAGTCACTCGTTGTCCTATTTTCACGACATCTGCATAAGCTCCTCCCACGAAGATTATACATAGAGTATCAGACTATTTCTTGAGGAGAGTGTCGGAATTGTCAAATGAGTTCGTTAGCCGTTCATTGGATGAGATACGATTTTGGTCACGTATTATGAAAGAGCATTCCTTATTTCTAAAGCTGGGATTTCGGTGTGAGGATACGCAATTAATTCAAGAAGCAGATCATTTTTATCATACTTTTGAACAAATAGAAGGCAAATCCCATGCATTCACAGAGTTAACTGATCCTGAGCAAATCATACGCTTTAACATGGAAGCTCACTTAGCCGCAACCCACATTTGGGCTTTTAAAAGAAGGGTTTTAGGTCTCATCATCCAATGTAAACTTCCAGGCGGTAACAATTTCCCTTTATTAGTTGATCATACCAGTAGAGAGGCTAATTATTTTAGAAATCGCTTAGAGGAATTGAATGCTGGTCGATTAGAACCGCTGCCCGATGCAATCATTGATGAAAATGTTTTCTTTTTGAGAATAATGGCTGACCATGCGAAGTTCATCGGACATCTCCTTGATCCGTCCGAACGACAACTAGTTGAGCAAGCTCGAAACTTTAGTCAAGATTTCGACCAACTGCTCTTTCAAGCTGTTGATTTAAGTGGAATGCGCCCTCAATCCCAAACGGAGCCCCTTCTTGACCAATTCCTTGATCAGAATAGGGTTTCTGTCGTTTCTCTGCGAGATTTCAAAAAGACTGCAAGGGATTTAATCGATGCTTGTCGTATAAAAAGCATCATTCATCCTTTACTAGCTGACCATGTGTTTCGTGAGGCTGAAAGATTCCTCTACATCATTGATATGTTCGAAGCAAGCTTAACAAGAAAACAAGCTGCCAACTAGACTCTCGCAATGTACAGAGGCCGAGCTGCAAAAAAAGCTCGCCCTCTGAAGCCTCTACGGCCTCGTCGGACAAGCTTTTTATTATTTACGCATAGCGTCTACGATCAGTTGGCCCATTGCAAGGGTACCGATTGCTGTGCTCTTATCAACCGCGATGTCGCCTGTGCGGTGACCCGCATCCAGCACTTCTTTCACTGCACGTTCGATGGAATCCGCAGCTTCGTGGTAACCGAATGTCAAACGGAACATCAATGCTACCGAAAGAATGGTTGCGATTGGGTTGGAGATGCCTTGACCAGCAATATCAGGTGCGGAGCCATGTACCGGCTCGTACAAGCCGAAGCTGCCTTCGCCAAGAGAAGCGGATGCCAACATACCGATGGAACCTGTCAGCATGGCTGCTTCATCACTCAGAATGTCGCCGAACATGTTTTCAGTCACGATGACGTCGAAGCTGGATGGGCGGCGCAGCAATTGCATCGCACAGTTATCAACGAGCACGTGCTCCAGCTCAACATCAGGATAATCAACAGCAATGCGGTTCACGGTTTCGCGCCATAGACGGGAAGTTTCAAGAACGTTCGCTTTGTCTACAGAAGCAAGTTTCTTGCGACGCGTCTGTGCGATTTCAAACGCTTGACGAGCAATACGCTCGATTTCAGTAACATTATAAGCACAAGTATCGACAGCTTCTTGACCATTTGCTGTTTCACGACGGAATTTCTCTCCGAAGTAGATCCCGCCAGTCAATTCACGAACAACGATCAAATCCGTTCCTTCCAGTACTTCAGGCTTCAACGTGGAAGCTTCTTTCAAGCAGTCAAAGATGAAAGCTGGACGAATGTTCGAGAACAATCCAAGCGCTTTACGAATACCGAGCAGGCCCGTTTCAGGACGAAGCTCTTTGGAGTTGTTATCCCATTTCGGCCCGCCAACAGCTCCTAGAAGTACAGCGTCTGCCGATTGGCAAACTTTCAACGTTTCTTCCGGAAGTGGCGTTCCTTTCTCATCAATCGCAATCCCGCCGAATAAGGCGTGCTCTGTTTCAAATTGATAACCGAATAATTCCTCGGTACGTTTCAATACTTTTTCCGCTTCTGCAACGACTTCTGGACCAATTCCGTCTCCAGCGATTACAGCGATTTTCTTCACATCTGCCATGACTGCCATTCACTCCTTAGATTAGTAAACCTGCTATTGAAAGCATTTACTATCGTTATATACTGCTAACATTGTATCATAAGTAGCCCCTCTTCTTTAGATATAAAAGCTATCGCATTTATAGGTATCACCTATCAACAATTCTCAACGTCTATTCAGAAACCCCAATACTTTTAATGATGACTTTCGGTGAAACATTTACTGTTGCTTCAGATAGCGCTTTTCCCCAGTTATCCTCTACCTTCTTCCAGTCTTTATTCTGATATGCACGTACATGGACACCAAACTGAAAAGGATCTACTTGATATTTTTGAGCTTTCTTGATTAATGCCTCGCATTCTTTTTTCAACTCTTTTTCAATGACTTGTTCTAACTGTTTTTTCTTCTCATCTAAGTTGAGGTCAAACGTGCGCTCCGTCAAATCGATCTGAACCTTCATCTTAATATCGATTGTAAGCTCGCCACCTTCGAAATTCGCTTTAATCTTTGGATTTGCCTTTTTTATATTGAAACTCACATAGGACAGCTTTTCATCCGTATGGAACATTTCAGGAGGTAAGTGAAACGTTAACGGTAAAGGGTTACTCACATTGCGCTGTAATAATAGGAGCAGAGAACTTTCTTGATGATTCAAAGAAGTCGCATAGGTGCCGTCTTTATGTAAAAGAACAGTACCTGAAATAACGAGGTCATTTTTCTCTACTTTCATTTCAGTTAAAGTAGGCGTCATTCCTTTATCCTTCATTTGTTGATGAAATTGCTGTAGTGAAGTTTGCACGGTAATCCTGCTCTTATATGTGCTTTCTAGCAGTTGTTTAATCACATTGGAGATTATGCCTTTATCACTCATGTTCGTATACATCAATTCTTTAATGGTCCCATCAACCACAATCACATTCGCATTAATCTCATTTCGGGAATCGCGGAAGAGAACATCCAAATAGGGAAATGCGTTTCTGTCCTGCAGCAGTTTTTTTCCTATAAGAACATTTTGCGATTTTCCGTAAGCTAGGGTGCCGCTCGTCTTACTATCAATTTCCCCTTTTGATTTACGCATCGTTTTAGCAGTTGTTGATGTGATTTTATATCTATCTGTGGCTTCTTTGTTGAAGACAGGAGTTGTCGTGAATACGATTAGCTTATTATTCTCATCAAAATCTATAGCCTCTGTAAGAACAAACTGTTGATTCTCTAAATAAATGGCTTTACCGCACCCAGTTACAAACAATAAAATTGCCAATGTTAAAAAAATGTAATTGAATTTCTTCATTGTCGATGTTCCTTTCTTCTGCGATGAAAAAGCCATCCGTAAATCCAAAGGAAAATGGGGAACATAAAAGCGAAGCATAAACCTATAGTCCCCTGTGATTCGCCCATTTTAGTTATTTGAGAAGAAGTTGGGATAAAAAAGAATGACATTACGATCCATAGGATCATATTTATTCGTATTGAATTTCGATGATCCTGTTTGCCAAATAAATGACTTATTCCTAGCGCAGCCATGTAGGTGTAAGGAATAATCGTCATAAATAAGATAAACAAATAAAAGGACAGGCAGATAATCTCCAGCCGTTCCAAAAAAGGCAATTGGATAACCTTCAATAAGTTGAGCACAGGATAAACGTACTCTGTCACCTCAACTGGAGAGAATTTAACAAAACAGACGATTGTAGTCGTTAAATAGATAATCATCGATAAGGAATTTGCAATAACAATTCCCTTGGATGCTGATTTCTTATCCTTTAGAAAAGGATAAAGGATGAAAGCCAGTTCAAATCCTAGGAAAGAATATACGGTTGATTTTACGGTAGAAAGAATGGGAAACAGATCTCCTTTTCCAATCGGAAGAAGGTACATCCACTCTACATCCTTTAGTGCTAATAACAACAAGAAAGGCATCCACAAAGTAATCATAAAAACAAACTCAGCAAAGTGTCCGATCACCCTTATTCCCTGTTTGGTAATCATATAGATGGGAACGATAAACAGGATCATTAAGATGAAGTTCCGTATATCCGGAACGATCCATATCTTTATGATGTGAATCGTTGCAAGCATGAGTGTAATTGCTGAATATGCCGCAAATAGTATCCATGCTACCGCTAAACCTTTACCCACCCATTTACCAAAGTATTTAGATAACAGTTCGAATAACGTATACTCGGGATTTCTCTCCATAACTCTTATGATGACCAAACTTACCAGTATAGACATAATCCAACCCAGTACAATGGATATCCATCCGTCGGTACCCGCATTTTTAGCCAAATCGCGGGGCAGGGCTAGGACACCGATCCCAACTTGGGTTTCACATATAATAAAGATGTATTGTTTCAAGGAGATTTGATTCATCGAATATTTGTTCATTCGGAAACTCCGATACTTTTGATGGCAACTTTAGGTGAAACATTTACTGTTGCTTCAGATAGAGCTTTTCCCCAGTTATCCTCTACCTTCTTCCAATTTTTATAATCGTGTGCCCGCACATAAATCCCAAAACCAAAAGGGTCTACTTGATTCTTTTGAGCTTTCTTAATTAAATCCTGGCATTCTTTTTCAAGTTCTTGTTCAATCGCTTGTTCCAACAGTTTGCTCTGTTTCTCCATGTCTAAGGTAAACATACGTTCCGTTAAATCGATCGGAACCTTCATCTGGATATCGATGGTAAGATGGTTTCCTTCGAACTTTGTCTTGAAATTAACCTTTACCTTTTTCATAATGAAACTCACATAAGACATTTCTTCATCCGTATGAAACATCTCAGGAGAAAGGTGAAACGTTAATGGTATGGGATTCTTCGTATTGCGCTGCAAAAATATCAGTAGAGAACTTTCTTGTTTATTGAAAGAAGTAGCATAGGTACCATCTTTATGTAAAAGAGTGGTCCCTGAAATAACGAGTTCATTTTTCTCTACTCTCATTTCAGTTAGACATGGCGTCATTGCATTATCCGTCATTTGTTGATGGAATTTCAGCAGTGTAGTTAGCACTGAAATTCTGCTTTTGTATGTGCTTTCTATTAATTGTTTGATCACAGCACCTATTCGGCCTTTATCACTCATCTTCGTATGCATGACCTCTTCCACAGACCCATCAAGCACAATCACATTTGCATTAATTTCATTTTTGGGATCGCGGTAGAAGACATCCAAGTAGGGTAATACATTTGTTTGCTGCAGCATTTTTTTTCCTATAAGAATACTTTGCAATTTTCCAGGTGCAATATTACCGTTTATTTTCGACTCGAGTTTTTTCTTCGATTCACGCATCGTATCCGCAGTTGTGCTTGTAATTTTATATCTATCCTTAGCTACGTTACTGAAAACGGGACTTGAAGTGTAGATGACCACCTTCTTTTCTTCATCAAAATCCATTCCCTGAGTAAGAAGAAACCGTTGATTCTCTATATAAACCGCCTTACCGCACCCGGTTAACCATAATAAAGCTGCCCCTGTTAAGAAAATGCCCTGCCATTTCTTCATTGTTTCTGTTCCTTTCTAGCGAGATGAAACAGCCATCCGTAGATCCAGAGGAAAATGGGAAACACAAAAGCGAAATAGGTACCTGCTATCCCCCACGATTTGCCCATTTGAATGATTTGGGAAGAAGAAGGGAGGAAAAAGAAAGACAATAAGATCCAAAGGCACAGGAGTATTCGTAAAACATTTCGATGATCCTGCTTGCCGCATAATTGACTTGCTCCCAGCACAGCTGTATAGAGATAGGGAATGATCGTCATAAATAGCAGAAACAAATAAAAGGAAAGAAAAGTGATCTCCAACCGTTCTAAAAACGGCAATCGGATGAGCTTCAATAAATTGAGCGTGGGATAAGCGTAGTCTTTAATTTGATCTTGAGAAAACCTAACAAAACTGATAACTGTCACCATTATAAATACAAACATGGATAAAGAGTTTGCAATTACAATTCCCTTGGTCGCGGATTTTTTGTCCTTTAGAAACGGGTATAGAATGAAAGCCAGTTCAAATCCAAGGAAAGAAAGGATCGTTGATTTTACGGTAGACAGAATGGGAAGCAATCCTTCTTTACCGATTGGAAGAAGGAAAAGCCAATGGGTATCTTTGAATGTATAAAACAACAAGAAAGGCATCCACAAAGAGACTAGAAAAACTAACTCAGCAAAGATTCCGATCACCCTTATTCCATGCTTCGTAATCATATAGATGGGAATGACAAACAGGATCATCAAGATAAAGTCACGAATATCCAGTATGATCCATACCTTTATGATATGGATCGTTGAAAACATGACCACGCATGCTGCAAATGCCGTATACAGTATCCAAAGAACAGATAAACTTTTACCCACCCACTTGCCAAAGTATTTAGATAAAAGTTCGATTAACGTATATTCGGGGTTTTTCTCCATAATTCGAATGATGATTAAGCTTAACAGCATAGACAATATCCAGCCCAATAAAATGGATATCCACCCATCCTTACCGGCCGTTTTAGCTAAATCGCGGGGAAGAGATAAGACACCGATCCCGACTTGCGTTTCAAATATGATAAAGATGTATTGTTTCAAAGAAATTTGATTAAACGAATATTTATTCATGGTTGATCTTCACCTTCTCTGTTTGCTCCCTGTCTTTGTAGTTGAGTTGGATCGGCCGAGACCGGGCGTTTTTTCATTTTCCACATAGGGACCCGAATCCATACGTCTTTCCAATCAGACAGTCGGATTGGAGCAACTGGACTTCCATAGGAAATCCCAAAAGATTCCATTGAAATAAGGTGGGCCCCAATAATCATCAGTCCTATCACAATGCCTACCATACCGAACAAAGAGGCCATAATCATCATGGGAAAACGGAGCAATCGCAGTGAAGATGACATGTCGTAATCAGGGATAATAAAAGAGGAAATAGCTGTGATAGCAACGATAATCACCATAATATTACTTACAATTCCCGCTTGAACCGCCGCCTGACCGATAACAATACCCCCTACGACTCCAATTGTTTGTCCAATAGGGCCTGGAAGACGTAAACCTGCTTCCCTTAACATCTCTAGGGCTATCTCCATTAGAAATGCCTCTACAATCGGAGGAAAAGGTACCCTTGCTCTGGATTCCCCGATCGATATCAACAAATCCAAAGGAAGTACTTCATAATGAAACGAAACAATGGCTATATATACAGAAGATAATGAGATCGTCGTAACTAAGGCTAGATAACGTAAAATACGTAGAAAAGTGGCTATGATCCAGCGATTGCTGTAATCATCGACACTTTGAAAGAACGCCGAAAAGGTTACAGGAGCAACGATTACACTGGGGGAATGGTCGACAACGACGACTATTCTTCCTTGCAAAATATGAGCCGCAGCAGAATCTGGACGTTCCGTCATGATTAACTGTGGAAATATACTGATTGGATGATCTTCTATATATTCAGCTAATTCTCCCGTATTTAGAATGGCATCCACATTAATTTGAAGTAGACGGTCCTCCATCTCTTTCACGAAATCAGGTTGTACAACATCTTCGAGATACATAATAGAGACTCTCGTATTTCCACGAGATCCGACGTTGTATTCTTTTATTTTCAATTCGCGATTAGGAAGATAGCGCCTGATCAAGGCAATATTCTGCCCCGATGTCTCGACAAATCCTTGGTGTGATCCCTTTAGCGTCGATTCGATTTGCGGCTCTTTAATCGCTCTCTGAGGCCAGCCTTGCGTACATAAAACAAGCGAACGCTCTTGCCCTTCAATAAATAGGATGCTTTGGCCTTGGAAAATCGCTTGTTCAATGTGGGACCATAAATTCACAATTTCTGTTTTTGCAATCGTAGTGGAAGAGTTCCAAACATCGTTAACCGAATTGATTTCATACATGAGCGGCTTTAAGATGTTATTATTAATCGCTGATTTATCAATGAGCCCTTCCAAATAAACAAGTACGGCATTTTCCCCTGTTCTTAATTGAAACTGACGAGTAACAAGATCCGGGGCATGACTAAATAAGGTTTGTAGGATAATTAGATTATTTTCAAGGGTCCCTGAGATCGGTAGATTAAAATGATCGGATGATTTCTTGATTGGAGCTGATTTTTTGCCATTTAACCATCTACGGATCGTCCCCATCCCTGCACCACCATTCTGATATCATGTACCCAATAGTTTCCCATATATAGGCAGAATTATTCGGAAACCAACGTCATATAAACAAAAGTAAAGAAGCCATCTGGATGTATCATCCAAACAGCTTCAAATAGCAAATTAATACAAGTTGCACTATCCTAATTTATCAACGAAATTTTCTGGATTTTCAGTTGATGACGTACCTTGCGGCAATAGGGGTTCATACATCATTATGGCATGATTCTCAGTCACCCATTCATCACCTACGATTTCACTTTCCAAGTTCAGCACTCTGCGATGTATCTCATTATGGCGAACATAGCCGCCCCAGTATTCGCGCGTAATCCAATGCTTGTTCTCATAAATTTCATAGGTATGCATTGCTGGCCTAACAGCACGCCACTCCCCAACCAAATGAGTATCAGTCACCCGGATAACGAGTTGAAACTCCTCCGTCTTCTCATTTAGAATTTGCAAGTCTAAATAATTATAGAAACAAGTTGCTCCGCTTCCAAAAGGCTGACTCCTTCCCGCATCCGGAAATACGTCATAGCTATGGCGATACCTTTCCGTTACGGTAAGCGGCGTATGCAGTGTCATCCAGTAGATTAAATTCGATAGCTGGCATAACCCACCTCCAACCCCTGCCTGCACCTGCCCATGAAAAAGCACCATGCCGTCCTGATAACCTTTACGCCGTGTCGTGCTGCCAATTAACCGCCAATAGGAGAATGTTTCTCCTGGCTTCACAATGACACCGTTTAGCTGCTTGGCTGCAATCCTTAGATTAATCACTTTATTATGTTGAAGCCACATATCTACGTCCTTTAGCTGTCTAAGGAGTGGCGTTTTATGTGAAAATAGGAGATAAGGGAGAGGCTCCGCTTGCTTCACTTTGGCATAGGTCTTACCATCCAAATACCACTGAAGATATCTTTTAAGTCGATACACTTTTTTACCAAGGAATATTCTTGCTCGGCTTCGGTTGATTGGTTTAAGCAAAGAAAAGCCTCCTTCAGCAAAAGACAATTTTATCGATCATTTTGAGCAAAAAGCCGCCATTGCCAGTAATTCACTGACTTGGCGGCTTTTTTTATACTCTTAGAGCTTTGAGATAACTATGGAAATGATAATACCAGAAACTGAAATCCAAAAGAAATAAGACTTTACGATCCTACCAACCAATGAATCTTGAAATTGGAATTGTTTCTTTTGATTGTGTTCCATATTCAAATCAGTGACTGATCCACTATTGCCGCCCAAACCAGTTACACTAGTAAATCCCTGGCTCAATGCACCTTTTGCAATAAAAGTAATGATCAATAATAATAAAGAACCCATGAACAAATAATTGGAAATCTGTATCAACATGAAGTCACCAATCCTTTCCATTGTCCTCCTTTTATCATAATTTGAAATATATCCCATGTCAATGATCCGCCAATCCCAGTTAAGATGCCTGGGGTTAGGCAGCTCTTTTGATTCTGCATTTCGAATATGGATCACAAAAAAAGCACCCTCATGCTGATGGTCTTTGACGACCAATTGGCATGAGGGTGCGCTATCTTCTATGCATTTTGTAGATATGATTCCATAGCCTTAGATAATTTCTGCATACCGAGTATCGTGTTCGCACGATCCGTATGCGTGTAATTCAGGCGCATCGTGTTGTATTGTGGATTTTCGGCGTAAAATGTGGATCCTGGAACAAACGCTACGCCTTCTTTTACCGCGATTTTCAGCAGATCTTCTGCACGAATATGCGCTGGAAGCTCCACCCAGATGAACATGCCGCCCTTCGGTTCTTCCCACTTCAGTCCAGGCCAGTTTAAATCTTTCAATAGGCCTGACATGAATTTCATCCGATCCAGATATTGCTCACGAATCAAGGAGATATGTGCGTCGAGATCAAAGTGCTCAAGCAAATGATACAGCGTTTGCTGATCAATCGTGCTGGAGTGCAGATCCGCAGATTGCTTAAAACGAGCAATTTGGCGAATAATGGTTTCGTCGCCCATTACCCATCCTGTTCGGAAGGCAGGAGCGACGGTTTTGGAGAATGTGCTGGTGTAAACAACATTCCCTCCTTCAGCTTTGCCACCCAGTGAGAAGATCGTTGGATAGGTTTCGCTTTCGTCAAACTGAATTTCCCCATACGGATCATCTTCCAGAATAAGCACTTCCGCGCCGCGGCAAATATCCAATAAGCCTTGACGGCGTTCCAAGCTCCATGCACGGCCTGCCGGGTTGGAGAAGGTCGGAATGACATAAACCATCTTCGGATTGTGCTTCGCAATTTTGGCCGACAGATCTTCAAGAATCATACCGTCTTTATCGCTATCAACCGAATAAATCTTAGCGCCTTTGGCTTGAAACACTTGAATCGCCGCCAAATACGTTGGGCTTTCAACAAGAATGACATCGCCTTCATCAATGTAAACACGCGTCATAAGATCAATCGCTTGCTGAGAACCCGTCGTCAGCAGCATCTCGTCAGGTGTTACTTGCATATTCTTAGCAGCCATCCGCTTGCATAAGGATTCACGAAGTGGCTTGTAGCCCTCAGTCAAACCATATTGCAGCGCTGACTTCCCGCCGCCAATCACTCTTTGAAACGCATCAGCAACCGCGTCCAAAGGAAAAAACTCTTCAGCAGGCAATCCGCCGGCAAAAGAAATAATCGAACTGCCTTGTGTCAGCTTGAGAATTTCTCTTACCGCCGAGGATGAGAAACCTTCCAGCGACTTAGAAAATCGATATTTCATAAATGGACGCATCCTTTCGCATTTGTAGAAAGCACCCCTCCTCGCTATGCTTGGAGGTGAGGTGCTTATCTGGGTGGTGCCGTGGACTCAAGGTTATTAAATCAACGTGACGTTGCTTCTGTTGCTTGTTGGGGTTTTGCGTTTTTCAATGAGCCTATTCACAGCGTCCAAGTACGCTTTGGCGCTTGCTTCCAGAATATCCGTTGAAATACCGCGACCTTGAACGGATACATCGTTTTGCTTAAGAACAACATGAACTTCGCCTAATGCATCTTTCCCGTGGGATACGGATTTGATGGAGTAGTCGTCAAGTTCGACGTCTTCCTTCGTTGCTTTATCAATCGCATTATAAATCGCATCAACCGAGCCGTTACCGACCGCACTTTCTGCCACTTCGGTGCCGTCCTGAAAGCGAACGTGAACCGTTGCCGTTGGCGTCATCTGGTTACCATAGGCAACCTGAAGCGTGCCTAGCGCAAAAATTTCCGGCGTCTCGATCAGTTTCTCTTCGATCAATGCGCGAATATCTTCGTCCTCAACTTGCTTCTTACGATCTGCCAAGTCTTTGAACTTGGCAAAAGCCGCGTTCACTTGCTCGTCTCCGAGGTCGTAGCCGAGATCAATTAACTTCTCACGGAACGCATGGCGTCCGGAGTGTTTACCCATCACGAGCTTACTTTCCTTGACCCCGATGGTCTCAGGGGAAATAATCTCGTAAGTCGTTTTCTCTTTGAGCATCCCATCCTGATGGATGCCGGACTCATGGGCGAACGCGTTAGCGCCGACGATCGCCTTATTGCCTGGCACCACCATGCCGGTCAGCTTGCTGACCAAACGGCTGGTGCGATAGATCTCTTTCAGCACAAGCGAAGTTTTCGCTTGGTAGAAATCCTGGCGCGTCTCGAGCGCCATCACAACTTCCTCGATCGAGGTGTTGCCCGCTCGCTCGCCGATGCCGTTGATGGTGCCTTCGATTTGATCGGCACCGTTCAACACCGCCGCTAGCGCGTTAGCCGTAGCCATTCCGAGGTCGTCATGGCAGTGCGCGCTCAGCTGAATCTTCTCAATGCCTGGCACAGTGTCCTTCAGCATTTTGAAAATATTGCCGTAGTCGTACGGTGTCATAAATCCGACTGTATCCGGAATATTCACGACGGAAGCGCCAGCACGAATAGCCATTGCTGTTACTTCTGCGATGAAATCCAGCTCAGTGCGCCCTGCATCTTCGAGTGAAAACTCGATTTTGCTGAAATACTTCTTCGCATATTTAATCGCTGCTTCGGCTGTTTCCAGCACTTGGTGTTTCTCCATCTTCAGCTTATGCTGGCGATGAATGGGGGACGTTGCTAGGAATAGATGAATACACGGATCCTGAGCGCCCTGGAGCGCTTCACGGACGGCCTCGATGTCACTCTCCTTCGAGCGGGACAAACCGATAACAGAGGCATTCCTGACGGCTCTCGCAACGGCATTCACACCAGCCAAATCACCTGGCGATGCGGCTGGGAAACCAGCCTCCATACGATCAACGCCAAGCTTCTCTAGCTGCAGCGCGATCTCGACTTTCTCCTGCGTGTTCAGGTTCACACCTGGCGATTGCTCTCCGTCTCTAAGCGTTGTATCAAAGATGTAGATTTTGCGCACCATGTCACCTCCTAAGAGATTTCTATTAAATTGATTAAAACCTAATTCTAACTGCTGACCGTTCCGTTCTTCAGCATTTGTCTCCGATCGTTTCTTGAAAACGTGTCCCCTCATCTGAATAAACAAAAGGTAGGGACACGTTTTCAAATACGAACGCTTCGCTTCTCCGACAAACACTGAGCCCTCCACTGGGCATTTCGAAGAAGGTTTTAAAGATTTAGAAATAAATCTTTACTCGTCTTTATAGTATTCACAGGGAGTGATTGGGAAATTCTCCTCAATCACTCCCTGTGGAAGGTATAGCTATAAATTTAGTACTTATGATTACTTTTTGATCCAGTGCATCATTTCACGCAGTTCTTTACCAACCACTTCGATTGGGTGCTCTGCTTCATTGCGGCGAGTTGCGTTCATGAAAGCAAAGTTGGATTGGTTTTCCAAGATGAAGTCGCGAGCGAATTTACCTTGTTGAATATCAGTAAGAACAGCTTTCATTGCTTTTTTCGTTTCAGCTGTGATAATACGAGGTCCAGTTACATAGTCACCGTATTCAGCTGTGTTGGAGATGGAGCTGCGCATGGAAGCAAGTCCGCCTTCATACATCATATCAACGATCAATTTCAGCTCGTGTAGACACTCGAAGTAAGCCATTTCAGGTGCATAACCAGCTTCAACCAATGTTTCGAAACCTGCTTTAACCAGTTCAGAAGCACCGCCACAAAGAACAGCTTGCTCACCGAACAAATCAGTTTCTGTTTCTTCACGGAAAGAAGTTTCGATAACGCCTGCACGTGTACAGCCGATACCTTTTGCATAAGCAAGACCGATTGCTTTTGCGTTGCCAGTAGCGTCTTTCTCGATTGCGATCAAGCCAGGAACGCCAAAGCCTTCAACATAAGTACGACGTACCATGTGACCTGGGGATTTAGGAGCTACTAAGAATACATCTGTACCTTCAGGAGCTACGATTTGTCCGAAATGGATGTTGAAACCATGGGAGAACATGATTGCTGCGCCTTTTTTCATGTTCGGTTGAATGGACTCACGGTATACGCGAGCTTGTGTTTCATCCGGCATCAAGATTTGGATCACGTCAGCGCGGCGTGCCGCTTCTTCAACGGATACAACTTCGAAACCATCATTTTTCGCAGCGTTCCAAGAACGGCCTTCACGAAGTCCGATAATAACGTTCAATCCGCTGTCACGCAAGTTTTGTGCTTGTGCGTGCCCTTGGGAACCATAACCAACTACTGCAATCGTTTTACCTTTAAGTACCGCTAAGTCTGCATCTTTTTCATAATAAGTAGTAACTGCCATTCGAATAAATCCTCCTTTGATATGATGAATCCGTAATTGTCTACCCCTTGAGTGGGTGTTTCAACGATTTACCCTCTGAAGCATAAGCGAGCGCTGACATCATCAACGATCATCCTTTTAAAGCGCTAAAGAGTACACCGCTGAAAGCCCCACTCAAGGAGGCTAACCTCTTTACCCAAACTGCTTTATGACTTATTTAACTGAACCGCGAATCATCGCTGTGACTCCCGTGCGGGAAAGCTCACGGATGCCATAAGGACGAAGTAATTCGACCATAGCATCTATTTTATCTGAATCTCCTACAACTTGCACGATAATTGAGGCGGGCCCAATATCTACAACCGCTGCGCGGAATGTCTCTACAATACCAAGTATTTCCGGACGCATGATCGGTTCTGCATTTACTTTAATGAGTGCAAGTTCTCTGGCAACCATTGGGTTCGAGCTTAGGTCGATGACTTTAATGACATCAATCAGCTTGTACAATTGCTTGGAAATTTGCTCAAGCGTGTTGTCGTCCCCTGTGGTGACGATAACCATTCGGGAAAGTCCGAGTTCTTCGGACTCCCCTACGGTGATGCTTTCAATATTGAAGCCTCTGCGTCCGAACAAACCGGATACACGCTGCAGGACACCAGGCTGATTGTTTACGAGTACGGAAACTGTATGTTTAGTTGTCATTATTCCGAATCCCCCATTAACATGTCACTAATTGTATCGCCTGCTTTAACCATTGGGAACACATTCTCTCCTTTTGGCACGACGAAATCAATAACGACAGGACCCGGTGTATCGAGTGCTTCCTGCCATGCTCTTCTTGCTTCTTCCTTCGTCGTAGCACGCAAGCCTTTTACGCCGTAAGCTTCTGCCAGTTTCACGAAATCAGGGCTGCCAGCCAAATCAATGTGGCTATAGCGGTTATCATAAATGATTTCCTGCCATTGACGAACCATGCCCAGCACTTGGTTGTTAATAATAACAACCTTCACCGGAATGTTGTTAATCGCACAGATCGCAAGCTCTTGCGCACACATTTGAACGCCGCCGTCGCCATTAATGGATACAACGAGTTTATCCGGGTTACCCATTTGAGCACCAATCGCTGATGGGAATCCGAAGCCCATCGTGCCAAGACCACCGGATGTAACCAAGGAACGCGGGTTTTTGAAGCGATAGAATTGAGCAGCCCACATCTGATGCTGTCCAACGTCTGTTGTAATAATCGCTTCGCCTTTCGTCGTTTCACTAATCATTTCGATAACGAATTGTGGCTTCAGTTCCGTCTCGGTATTGCCATATTTCAGAGGGAACTTCTCTTTGCTTTCCTGAAGCTCAGCAATCCAAGCTCCGCTCTTGGCAGGCTTTGCTTTGGTATTCGCATATTCTAGAACAGCTTTCACGTCGCCAACGCATGGGATATCAGTCTTCACGTTCTTGCCAATTTCCGCAGGATCAACGTCAATATGAGCGATTTTCTTCACTTTAGGAGCAAAACCGTTCAAATTCATCGTCACGCGGTCATCGAATCGGGAGCCGATAGAAATCAAGAGATCCGCATTCTGAATGGCTGTGTTCGCTGTAAATGTCCCGTGCATCCCTGGCATTCCGAGCCATAGCTCATGTGCGCTTGGGAAGCCGCTTAATCCGAGCAAGGTTGTTGCAACCGGAATCTGTGTTTTATTAACAAACTCGATTAATTCTTTGGATGCGTCTGCGTATACAACACCGCCGCCTGCAATAATGACCGGACGTTCTGCTTCTTCGATAGCTTTGATCAGCTTATCCACTTGCAGTTTATTCGGTTGCACCGTTGGGTTATAACCGCGGATGCTTACATCCTTTGCGGGTTTAAATATCGTTTTATGAGCGGAGACATCCTTAGGAATGTCAATGAGAACCGGACCTTTACGACCTGAGTTCGCAATATGGAACGCTTCATGAATGATGCGCGGTAGATCGTTTACGTCTCTAACCAAGTAGCTGTGCTTCGTAATCGGCATTGTAATACCGGTAATATCAGCCTCTTGGAAAGCATCCGTACCAATGAAGTTTGTAGCAACGTTACCTGTAATGACGACTAACGGAACGGAATCCATATATGCTGTAGCAATTCCTGTGACGAGGTTCGTTGCCCCCGGTCCGGAAGTTGCGATACATACACCAACTTTACCAGTGGAACGTGCATATCCATCAGCTGCGTGAATGGCGCCTTGCTCATGTCTAGTCAATAAGTGGTTAAAATCATCAAAACCATGCATAGCATCGTAGATGTACAAAACAGCGCCGCCCGGATATCCAAAGACGCAGTCCACACCCTCCAGCAATAAGCTTCTTAGCAGAATTTCGGAGCCTGTAATCAGGTCCGGCTTCATAAGCTTCTCAATCAATTCTTCTTTTGACCTCTTTGGTTCAGTTTGAACATTCATTGTGATCCTCCTCTCAAAAAGTAAGTTCATGTGAATCATCGAGCTTTCTTAGACAATAAGAAAAACCCCTATTCATCCCATACACGCACGTAACGTGTAAACGGGACGAAAGGGGTTCAAGCTTCCGTGGTACCACCCAAATTTGCTACGCGCCTCACAGCACATAGCCTTAGCAGGTATGTTCATGAAGAACAATACCCTCAGCACGATAACGTGTGCTCTTCCGATTTCCCCTATTGCTTGCGGCTGTGCCGCATGTTTCAGGAAAACAGCTCCGAGGTGACTTCGTACGTAAGGGATTAAGGCGATGGTTTCAGCAAGTCCAACGCTCTCTGCGCATAAGTGCCCTTATTACTTCTTCCTCTTCATAGCCGATTCGTTAGTGTAGATCACCATATAGAATATGATTAAAGATTATTATATGCATCCCCTGAAGAATAGTCAATAGTCAAACTGAATAAAACAAAATCAGGTGAGAGAAGATAATACCAATCTAGGAAAATTAGGGGGCTACTGATGAAATCGTCCCTGCCAATCCCTTTCCCGCTTTCATCAGACCTGCAAGTGAATATTGAACTGCTCCTGAAAAAGCTTGGGACAAGTTCGGATGTCATCATTCGCCGTATGGATATCGGCATCTTTCCCGATACCAATGCGATTGCTCTTGTGTACATAGAGGGTCTCGTTAAATCGGAAGCGGTCAATGATCATATTATCAAGCCCCTTCTAACTTCTCAAGAAACCGAGTTTTACTGGAACCAAGAAATTTGTTTTCATGATTTATTGAGACAAGCTTTAACCATTAGTAATTTGACCGCCACAATTGAGGGCGTAGACCTCTTGGCAGCTCTCTTGGACGGTAACACCGCCATTATGGCTGACGGCTACAATGAAGCAATAATTGCCGGTACAACAGGGTGGGATAAGCGTGCCATAGAGGAGCCTCAAACACAAACCGTCGTAAGAGGCCCGAAAGAAAGCTTTACAGAAGACTTGCGAACGAATACCTCCTTGCTGCGGAGGAAAATTAAATCCCCCGATCTTCGGTTTATTAGCCTGCGATTAGGTCGATATACGCAAACTGAAGTTGTCATCACCTATTTGGACGGAATTGCTGAAGATAAAGTCGTTCAAGAAGTCAAGGATCGCCTAGACAGGATAGACGTCGACAGCATCCTTGAGAGCGGGTACATTGAAGGATTCATCGAAGATAGAACCTACACCCCATTCCCTACCATTATGAACTCAGAGAGGCCAGATGCCGTAGCAGCTGGTCTTCTGGAAGGACAAGTTGCCATTATCGTCGATGGAACTCCTTTCGTTCTGCTTGCTCCAGTAACCTTTTTCAGATTTCTACAATCGAGTGAAGATTACTATCAACGTTTTGATATTGCTACTTTCGTCCGCTGTATTCGCTATATCTCTTTCTTTGTTTCCATGCTGCTCCCATCCTGCTATATCGCCGTCACAACCTTTCATCAAGAAATGCTGCCGACAACCTTGCTGATCAGCCTGGCCGCACAGCGGGAAGGCGTCCCTTTCCCCGCTATTGTGGAAGCTCTCTTGATGGAAATTACGTTCGAGGTTCTTCGGGAGGCTGGTATACGAATGCCCCGTGTCATCGGTTCAGCCATATCCATCGTTGGTGCACTCGTATTGGGGCAAGCTGCTGTGCAAGCTGGTCTTGTTTCGGCAGCTATGGTCATTGTCGTTTCCTTCACGGCCATCTCCAATTTCGTTACACCAGCGTTAAACATGGGGATAGCTGCCCGATTAATCCGATTCATCCTTATGCTGCTAGCTGGTACATTTGGCTTGTTCGGGATCATGGCAGGATGCATGGCCATCTTGATTCATTTAGCCTCTCTCCTTTCTTTCGGAGTCCCTTATCTAACGCCTATTGCTCCTCTAGCTTTACCCAAGTTTAGAGATATTCTCATCCGAGTTCCATGGGCGAAAATGGCTGGTCGCCCCTTAAGCAAAAACTACACCAGACAAGCACCGAACATGAAAAAGTCTCCACCAAAGAGGGATAATCCCTGATATGCCATTAAGGAGGTGCTATGTGAATGGGAAAAAACTTCCTTCACGGTTGGCTTCGCTTACTAACAAGCATCTTCTTATGCCTCCTGCTATCCGGATGCTGGGATCGGATCGAGTTAAATCAACTCGGAATTACAGCAGCAACAGCCATTGATTGGAACGGGAAAGACTGGACTGTTTCTTATCAGATCGTCATTCCACAATCGATTTCGAGTCAAAGCATGGGTGGAAATGCCGGCCAGCAAGCACCTGTCAGCGTATTCTCTACGAGCGGCGGTACCCTTCGAGGTGCGGTACAAAAATCAAGTTTGGAAATGCCCCGTGCTATGTTTTTTGCCCATAATCGAATTGTTGTCATTGGTGAACAGGCGGCAAAGCACGGCATTTCTCAGCTCATGGACATCTATTTGCGTAATTCGGATGCTCGAGAGACTGTCAGCGTATTAGTAACGAATGGGGAAGGAAGAAGAATCCTGGAGCAAGTTGCGTCCATTGAGAAGCTGCCTGGAGCTGCCGTTCGCAATATGATTCGCAATGAGGAAAAAAACGGCTCTAATTTTAATCATATGATGATTCAAAATGTCATGATGGGAATGACGAGTGACTCTTCCTATACATTGATTCCTGAAGTGATCATTTCTGGCACTGGCGTTGGCCCTAACTCTTCTATTGCTGAATTAAAGAAAACAACATCTGCAAACAAATTAAAATTGGGCAGACTTGGTATTTTCAAACAGGATAAGCTCGTTGGCTGGTTTACATCCGATGAAGGATACGGAATTAATTGGATCCGGGACACAATTAAAAAGACCGTTTTGCATTTCGGCTGTTCCAAAGACAGCAAAGATCATAAATCGGCGATTCGAATCACCAAAGCGACAAGCAAATTGAAGCCGATCCTTGCAAATGACGGGCAATGGATAATGAAAGTGGAAGTACATGCTGCTGGTGTTCTTATTGAGAATGGCTGCAATGACGACCTCTCAAAGATAAAGGGTATTAAAGCCACGGAAGACATTGCGAATGAGGAAGTTAAAAACTTAATGATCAAAGCCTTTCAATCTGCTATCGAGAAAAATACGGATGTATTTGGTTTTGCAGATGTGATTCACAGAAAATATCCTAAGGTATGGAAGAAAATAAAGAACGACTGGGAAGAACAATTTCCTACCCTCCAATTAGAGCCCAGTGTTCATATTAAAATTGACCGAATTGGAATGAGTAATAAGCCTTTTAAGCAACTACTGCATGACCACGAATAGTAAGTTATGGAAGGAGGCTTGCTATGGAGCGCATCAGCAATTACCAACTAGCCGTCACTATCATGCTTTTCGAAATAGGAAGTACACCCTTATTTGCCTTAGGCAGCGGCGCTAAGCAGGATTCTTGGCTTGCCATGCTGTTCGCCGCTGCAACGGGTTTGCTTTTATTATTCATGTTTTTGTATATACAACGAACAGCCCCAGAAGAGTGTCTGATCGGGCTCTTAAAACTGTGTTTCGGGACCAAAATAGGAACAGGGATTGGGATCCTCTTTGCCCTTTATTTTGCCTATGAATCCATGAGAAACCTTCGAGATTTTGGAGAGATAACGAATTTAACACTGCTAAGCTCGACACCCCAATATGTGACTATGCTTATTATTGTATTACTTGCTACTTACGCGGTTGCCATGGGTATCGAAACATTCTCCAGAGTGAATGAGGCCCTGTTACCGCTTATTTTCGTAAGCTACGGAGCATTGATATTATTGATTTTGATTTCTGGAATCCTCCACAGAGACAACCTGTTACCTATTCTCGATAATGGACTTGGTCCGGTTATCAAAGCCGCATTCCCTGACATTTTATCGTTTCCATTTGGACAAATGGTGCTGTTTTTTATGATATGGCACTTGTTGTCTGAGAAGCAAAAGATTAAGCGAATTAGTATAATCTCTTATCTCAGTGTTGCCGCTTTTTTAATTTTGATGAATATTTTAAACCTGATGGCGCTTGGGACAACCCTTGTTGCAAATAGTACCTTGCCTTTTTTACAGGCCGTTCAGTTAATACAGGTTGGTGATATTTTAGAGCGACTTGACGTTATGGTCACCTTGCTCTTATTTCTTGGTTTATTTGTGAAAATGACCGCTTTCTACTGGGGCGCCGTCTATGCATGTACCCGATTATCGCGCTCAACAAGTAGACGCCTGTGGATTTTCTATGTGGGTTTTATTATTTTTATCACATCTTTTATAGAACCGAACTATACCTATCACGTGTGGCTTGGCTTGAATGTTAGTGTAAAGTTTTTCCCTGTTTTTCAAGTCGTGATCCCGCTGTTGATGTTCTTCGTTGTACTGTTTCGTAAACATCGTCGATCAGAAACACCATCCAACGTTTAAAAACCTCGTCCATTTTATGCAAAAAGAAGCCTGCTCCCTAAAGGGAACAGGCTTCTAAGAACGCAATTACGCGTTTACTTTTGCTTTTGCAGCTGTTGCCAAATCGTTGAACGCTTTGGAATCATTCACAGCTAGATCAGCTAAGATTTTGCGGTTGATGTCGATACCAGCCAATTTCAGGCCGTGCATCAATTTGCTGTAGCTCAAGCCGTTTTGACGAGCGCCTGCATTGATACGTGTAATCCACAGTCTGCGGAAGTTACGTTTCGTTTGACGACGGTCACGGTAAGCATACACTAAAGATTTCATTACTTGTTCTTTAGCTGTTTTAAATAAGCGATGCTTGGAACCGAAATAACCTTTTGCTAGTTTCAAAATTTTCTTACGACGGTGAGCGCGAATAAATCCGCCCTTGACTCTTGCCATTGTTAACTACCTCCTGGGATGTATAAATAATGTTCGAATATTAACCTTTAATGTTAGAAAGTTGTTGTTTCAGACGACGTACATCGCCTGGAGCCATAACTGGGTTTGTTCCAAGAACACGTTTAGTACGTGATGATTTACCGGAAAGCAAGTGATTTTTACCTTGTTTGTATCTCATCACTTTGCCTGTGCCAGTAATTTTGAAACGGCCTTTCAAGCTGCTGTGTGTTTTCATTTTCGGCATGGTGTTTTGTTCCTCCTAATTTAGTATAACGCCTAGGTAGTGACTTTCGGCGTTAAGATCATGATCATGCTTCTTCCCTCAAGCTTAGGAGCACGCTCCTGTGAGGAAATGTCAGCTGTTTCAGTAGCTAAACGTTCAAGCACTCTACGGCCAATCTCCGAGTGCGCTATTTCACGACCACGGAACCTGACGCTGGCTTTCACTTTATCGCCTTCGCCAAGAAACTTAACGGCATTGCGAAGCTTTGTTTGGAAGTCGTGCTCATCGATTGTCGCGCTTAAGCGAATTTCTTTGATATCCACGATTTTCTGGTTCTTGCGAGCTTCTTTTTCTTTCTTCTGTGTTTCATAACGGAATTTACCGTAATCCATAATGCGGCATACTGGCGGCTTAGCCGTCGGTGCCACATTTACCAAATCCAAATTCGCGTCAAGTGCGATTTGAAGAGCTTCGCGAATCGGCGTGATGCCGAGTTGTTCTCCGTCCGCCCCAATCAGGCGTACTTCCTTCACACGAATCTCGTCATTAATCATATGGTCTTTGCTAATAGTATTCCACCTCCAAAAAGTATGTAACGCTCTCTCTAACAATATAAAAAAGATGCGGGCGCAGTGGCCCACATCTTCATCAATAACAGGTTCATGCAAACCTATTGTACATTCATGACGATTCATTCAAACCAGCCAACAGGTGTCGGTCAGGTGAGAAGCGGGCGCTTCTGCTTTTACTTGAAATATAATATCATCTCATTCAGAGAAAGTCAACTCACTTGTTTACTTTTCATTTCGTCTAGACGAATCACACGTGTATGCTCCGTATGGCTCCATTGTTTGTTGTTTTGCGTGAAGAACGCATAGAACGTAATTGGCCACCATGAAAGCATAAACACTGGATAAAGAATTAAATATTTATAAACCTTGCCTGGGGCCTTCTCTACTAACATGGATATAGGCAGCAGCACATAAATCGCTATGCTGACGGAGTTAAAGAAAACAGGATTGATATCGGCAAGCATAGGTGTATCTGACCAACCCGGAGTCACGGATTTAATCCAAAGCAGTACGGAGATAATCGCACCGAAAAAGAAGTTATATACGTTAGCAGAGTAGATAGCCGCGTCGATCTTCGTCCAGCTGCCTTCTTTGATACCTTGCCACAACAGAGGGAAGAAATATCGCTTGGCCACATCAAAGTGTCCTTGCATCCAGCGTAGACGCTGTTTGGCTGATACCTTAAACGTGAGTGGCTTCTCATCGTAAACAATCGCCTCGTAGTTGTAAGTCGGCCTGATACCGAGCTTAATGCAACGCATTGAGAACTCTAGATCCTCAACAAGGCTGGTTGCACCCCATCCAATCTGTTTAAGCAGCTTGGACTCAAAGCACATTCCTGTGCCGCCCAAGTAGTTAGCAAGCCCTAAGTTTGTGCGGGGCATTTGCCAGAAACGGTTTGCAAAGTAGTACGAGATTGCGTAGGAACCAGTAACCCAGGAATCGGTAGGGTTCTTACTGTCTAGGTAAGCTTGAATAACTCTGGAACCGGAGCAAAGATCATTGTTCATATGGATCAAGTAATCAGGGCTTGAAAGATTGTCTGCATCAAACATGACAATAGCGTCATACTGACGCTCCCGCTTCCAAAGCACCTTCAGCATCCATTCGATCGCGTAACCTTTCCCTCTCAGGTTCGGGTTATGGCGCTCCATGGCATGAACACCATGACTGCGTGCAATATCCGCTGTATTGTCTGTACAGTTATCACAAATTACGAAGATGTCATAAAGCTCTTTGGGGTAATCCAAAGCCTTCAGATTCTCGATCAATGCGCCAACGACCTGCTCTTCATTATGAGCCGCGACTAATACCGCAAACGATTTCTGTGGAGCGAATTTCTGTTTGTTTTTAGGACGGTACCATCCGAAAAAAGTTAAAAACAACTGATATGCACCGACCAAAGCCAAGCCAATTTGAAAGGTAAGCATAATATTGTCAAGCATGAAGCAAAGTCCCCCTTTTTTTGTTATGCACACAAGCTATCTTTTTATACGCGTATGCGCAGTTTTATGTACAGGTGAATTAATCGTTCTTGATTTTCCTCTCTTTCCATCCATTTGTCAAAGTCTACAATGACGAAAATAAGCCAATTCTCTGAGATTTGGGCGGAACGCGCACAGACTATGCAGCATGTGCTTGAAATCAGATCGTTAATGTCCTGTTTTCAACGTTTTTCATTTTATTGTGTACCAAAAGTTCACCATTTAGACGAACACGATCAAGCCGCCCCCATGTGATACGGGGTTTATTATAATTCACCTGAGCTGTTCCTGACAACTTTTGCGTGGCTGCACCTGTTAACGGATCATACGGTTTGCATGCATGTGGGACTGATTTGCAGATGTCCTATAGGCCACTTCTTCATAGCTGGCCAACAATTGATTAAATATGTGATCCCAAGATTGACGCAGGGCAAACTCCCTGCCTGCAATGGCAAGTCTGTGACGAGTCTCCTGTGATTCATACAATCTTACGATGGCTTGAGTGAAAGCAGCAACCTCGCCAGACGGACAGAGTAATCCCGTCACTCCATGCTCAATAGTATCTTGTACCCCGCCAGCTGCAGCTCCAATCACCGTTGTCCCAGAAGCCATTGACTCTAGAACAACATTGCCGAAAGTCTCTGTCGCCGAAGGAAAAAGAAACACATCTGCAGCCGCATAGAGCTCAGCTAGCTGTGTCCCCTGAACGAATCCGGTAAAAGTAACTCCGGAAGCCCCTCCATAACATTCGCGCAGCACTCCGGCAGACGGTCCGTCACCAGCAATAATTAGATGGCAATCATCTCTGATCGCAGCTGGCAGTGCAGTAAAACTATCTAGTGCGACCTCTACACTCTTCTCAGGGGCTAAACGTCCGACATAAAGCATAACGAACTTTGCAGGATCTACGCCATATGTCCCGAGTACTGACTTTCGGTCCACAATTGGCTGGAAACGTTCCGCGTCGACACCGCGGCTCCAAATCTCTAAATGACTTAAGCCTTTGGCTTGTAGATGCTGCAAAGTAGACTTCGAAGGCACATACACCTTCTGACAGCTTTGATGAAACCATTGCATGTATTTCCATAGCGTAGGCTCCACCCAAGGTATTTTATAATGACTCAAGTATTGGTCGAAGTGAGTATGGTAGGACGCAACTAATGGCGTTTTGTGTTTGCGAGCATGGTGCAAGCCAAAAAGTCCCAAATTGAAAGGGGTTGCACAATGAATGATTGTAGGCTGAAAGGCATGGAGGGATTTGCGAACATTGAGAGGATTTGGGATAGCTAAGCGACATTCGGGGTACAATAAAAAGGGAATACTGTAAAAACGTTCTACACGGAACGGATCGTTGTCACCTTCTGTCATACTAGTAGGAGCAAACACTTTGCAGGCCACATCTTTGGATTCCAAAAACCGCGTCCATCTGCCAAGTGTCTTGGCAACTCCATTTACATCTGGCAGGAATGTATCTGTAAATAAGGCAACTCTCAACCTCATCAGCCCCTTTTACTATTTACCTTCAATTCCCTTATTTCACATCATGCTAGCATAGGAATGTTATCGGGAGATCAGATGAACGTTAAATTAAATTTCTTAAAATTTATTACTGCGTTAATCTTCCTTTAATAAATGTTCTTTACAATAAGACTTAAGAAAGCAACCCCAGCAGCGAAGGAGGCTACTACTCATGAGCAGGGTCGTACACTGGCTTCAGCATCATGAAACACGCGTATTCCACTTTGTGAATCAACGTATTCAGCACTTCTTCCTTGATCATTTCTTTAATAAAATTACACATTTAGGCGGGGCCACAGCCTCCATTGCGATATCCTTGTGCTTTGCATTGTTCGGGCAAGGTCCACTGCGAACAGCAGGTATTCAAGCTCTCCTTGCCTTAACCATCAGTCATATTCCAGTTGCTATTATTAAAAAGAAATATCCAAGACTTAGGCCTTACCTGGTACACCCTCAAACCATTACTTATAAAAACCCGCTGACGGATCATTCCTTTCCTTCCGGGCATACAACCGCTATCTTCTCAATCATTTTTCCTTTTGTTACAGCCGTGCCTGTACTTGGACTTATTCTCATACCGCTCGCATTAATCGTTGGTCTATCACGTATCTACCTAGGGCTGCACTATCCTTCCGATTGTATCGTTGGATGTTTAATTGGAACGACAGCTTCTCTAGTGACAGTAGCTTTCTGGGGGTAAACGAATGGATGTCTTGCATGGTAAAAAACGGGTTCTCATTCTTTCCGAAGGCTTCGGAGCCGGACATACGCAAGCGGCCTATGCACTTGCTGTAAGCTTAGAGCAGCATTGTTCTACAATCGAAACACGTGTATTAGAATTAGGCTCATTCCTGCACCCGACGTTAGCACCTTGGATCATCCATGCTTACAAAAAGACACTAACCTCTCAGCCCAAGCTGTACGGCCGATTGTACCGCTCTCAATACAAAAAATCGCTCAACCGCTTGACGCAATTGGCCTTACATCGCATTTTTTATGCACAGACAGCGGCGATTATCCAGAAGTGGGCTCCTGGGGCTATTGTCTGCACACATCCTTTTCCCAGTGTTGTTGTATCTAGGTTAAAAAGAGCCGGCTTAGACATTCCGCTATGCACGGTCATTACGGACTACGATGTCCATGGAACTTGGGTCAGTAGAGAAGTAAATAAATATATGGTTTCGACAGAAGACGTCAAAAATAAACTGCTGGGCCGCGGTATCACGGCAGCTCAAGTCGAAATTACCGGAATTCCTGTTCATCCAAGCTTTCGTGTTGCCCACGATAAAGCGATGATTCGACAACAATTCCAGCTGGCATCTCTGCCTACCGTACTAGTTATGGGAGGCGGCTGGGGATTAATCGGCGGCGATTCGCTCAGTGAGCACCTGATAACATGGAGAGATCGGATCCAATTTATATTTTGCTTAGGCAATAATGAGAAAGCATTAGCAAAGCTGGCGATGGACACCAGATATCAGCATCCCAATATCCATTTGCTTGGGTTTACCCAAGAAATCGGCAAGCTGATGGAAGCTTCCGATTTGCTCGTTACGAAGCCTGGGGGTATGACCTGCTCAGAAGGGCTAGCAAAGTCGATCCCCATGCTGTTCTATGATCCGATACCGGGTCAGGAAGAAGAGAATGTTCACTATTTTACACAGCTTGGCTTTGGCGAACCGATCCGATCTGCCGATACAATTGCGAACTGGTTATCGATGTTGGCAAGTCGCTACACGGATGTAGAGGCTAAGCGCGTTTCTAATTATCATAAAAAGAAAATGTATCTTCCCTCAGCTGATTGTTCAGAGGTCATTATGCAATTGCTTGGGTGACTCGTGTAAAACAAAAAAAGCTAATCTCCTACCGCAGTTTATGCAGTGGAAGATTAGCTTAATTTGTGTATACATCTATTCCGATTTGGCTTTGTTCAACTGCTCCAGATGAGAAGCAAGCACATTTTCGCCAATAACCACTTCACAGCGATGAATGTTCATGCCTTGTCCGGCGAATTTCGTTTCGTATTCTGTCATAACATGGTCAGGATGAATCCCATCCACATGCAGGTTTAAGGAAATATTTCGCATTCTCAGTCCCATATCGGCAAAAGAATTAAGCGAGAATTCGAACAATGATTGCGAATCGGTTTTCAAATGAATCTCGCCGTTCGCATTTAATATTTGCTGATATTTTTCAACAAAGCCCGGATGCGTTAAACGTCTGCGAGCATGCTTTTTCTTCGGCCATGGATCGCTGAAATTCAAATAAACCCGCTCTAATTCACCTTCTGCAAAAGCTTCCTCAATATGTTCGATATTGAAAAGCATGAGCTTCAAATTCGGAATGCTTGGCGCAGACTCCGCCTCATCATCCGTCTTGATTTCATGAGCATTCTTTGCTTTCTCACTTGCTTTGCGAATCAACTCGTCATACATATCAACACCAATGAAATTAATGTTCGGATATTTCTTACTCATTTCACTAATGAAACGCCCTTTACCCATCCCAAGCTCGGCATGAATCGGGTTGTTGTTACCGAATAACTCGGCCCATTTGCCTTTATATTCCTTGGCATTTAAAACAACGAGTTCCTTTTGACGTTCTATATCTTCTCGAATTCCTTTTCTTCCCCGTAAACGCATCTACTTTTTGCCTCCTACACGTACAAGCTATCGAATACAAATCATAGACGATTCGAGGAAAAAAATCAAAGGGAATTACACTTCCAGTGTATGATAATCAATGGTATTCGATGTGGCTGGAAACAACTTTTGATCCAAAGACCGCAGTACTTTTCGTCTTGCGTTCTTCGATATACTCGGGTCTGCAGCGTATTTCACGCCACTGCTCAAAGCGAATGCTTCTTTAATGGTCAACTCGACGGATAATGTATCAGTATCTAGGGACATCTTAACCAACTCATTCACCTGCTTTCCTTCTGCCTTATTAATGATAGCTTTCGTTAGGATGATGTTCTTTATGAATGGCAGATCATGCTAGCGACAAAGAAAAACGCCCTCCAATTGGAAGGCGCATTAAGATAGATATTTATCTAACTTCATCTCTTCGTTTGTCTTTTCCTCTAAGACCTGTTAAGCCTAACAGACCTAATAGACCAAGCCATCCCCAATTCGTACGATTGCCAGCTGTTGGGGTAGTCGCGTAAGTTCGATAAGATGAAGTATCATAATTCCCAGTGTGTGTACCCTTAGTACTCATTCGGTCCATCATGTTGTTGCTATATTCATTGATATGAGTTCTAATACCAGTACCTGTGCCAGTCCCAGAATAGGAACCTGTACCAGTACCGTATCCCGTATAGGGGCCAGTTGTACCAGTTGTACCAGTTGTACCAGTAGTACCAGTAGTACCGTAAGTACCAGTAGTACCGTAAGTACCAGTAACACCAGTAGTACCAGTAACACCAGTAGTACCAGTAGTACCAGTAGTACCAGTACCTACCGTCGCGTCATAATTACTTCCTGTATATCCCGATGTTGTCGTAGTTCCTGTCCCCGTTGTTCCTGGTGTAGCACTTGGCGTTGTCCCCATCATTGTGTTAGCCATTGCACTAGTTGCCCCAAAGCTTAATGCTGTTGTCAGAGCTACCGCCAAAGTAATTGTACGAAACTTTTTCACTTGTTCAAATCCCCTTTCGGCATGTAATAGTTATGCAAAGTTATCATGCTCCGTATGGCTCCCTTTTAACGGGGAACTTCTTGGAAAGGCAGGGGTCGCTTTCATGCTTCAATTTCGCTACAATTAGGTTGGAAAGAAAGGAGCAACCCTATGTCTACAATTATTCAGGAGTCGCCTCAATTATGGGGGGACAAACGTTTCCATACATGGAATTATGAAATGCGTGAAGCTTTCGGCGGGAAGGTTTTTAAAGTCATGTTGGATGCAGGTTTTACTTGTCCTAATCGTGATGGCAATATCGCAACCGGCGGCTGCACGTTTTGCAGTGCGCGAGGATCAGGTGATTTTGCGGGAAGCCGCCGCGATGATCTAGTTACCCAATTTAATAAGATTCGTGATCTCCAGCATCAGAAATGGCCGGAAGCCCAATATATCGGCTACTTTCAAGCTTACACGAATACGTATGCACCAGTTGAGGAGCTGCGGGAATATTATGAAGTTATTTTAAAACAGCCCGGCGTTGTGGGTTTATCCATTGCTACCAGACCGGATTGTTTACCAGATGATGTGATCGAATACTTGGCGGAGTTGAATGAACGTACCTATTTATGGGTCGAAATGGGCCTTCAAACCGTTCACGAATCAACCTCTGAACTCATCAATCGTGCTCACGACACGCAATGCTATTTGGATGCGGTTGCCAAGCTTCGAAAGCATAATATTCGCACCTGTGCACACATTATTTATGGATTACCTGGGGAGACCCACGAAATGATGCTGGATACCGGACGAGCAGTCGCTCAAATGGATGTTCAGGGCATTAAAATCCATTTACTTCATCTAATGCGTAAAACACCTATGGTGAAACAGTACGAAGCCGGCTTGCTACAGTTCCTGGAAAAAGACGAATATGTGAAGCTTATCGTTGATACGCTCGAATTTCTGCCACCGGAAATGATTGTCCATCGCCTTACTGGAGATGCGCCCCGCGATCTACTGATTGGTCCGATGTGGAGCCTCAAAAAGTGGGAAGTGCTGAATGCTTTTGACAGCCTTTTGAAAGAAAGAAATACTTGGCAGGGTAAACTTTGGAAGGGTAAGGCTGACCAAGGATAAATGTAACGAAAACATAACACTAGAACCCATAAACATTTAAACATTTAAACACATAAAACCAAAATAGATTATTATCCGTTTCCTTTATATAGGTAGAATGACTAAAGGAGATGGATGATCATGATGATGAAACGAGCTCAAGCAGCCATTGTTGGGATGATGCTAGTTGTCGCTGGATGCGGAGGAGAGCCGGCGCCAGTTGCCGTGGAGCCAAGTTCTGTGGCGCCGGCAACGTCACCGCCGGCGGTAGTAAGTGCGTCGCCGGTTGCTGCGGCGACGGCAACACCCGCAGCCGCTACGGTACAGCCGGCGGCAAGCAGCACTCCGCAGCCGAGCGCAGCGGCGACAGCGAAGCCGACTGCTGCTGCGGCGACGCCAGCAGTGAAAGAGGCGGCTACGGCGAAGCCGGCGCCGACTGCAACGCCAGCGCCTGCAAGCGCGGCGCCATCCCCATCCGCTAAGCCTGCGGATGGCGGCACCAGCACCGCAGCCCAGGCGCAGGTGCTGTACAAGGACAACTGCATGTCCTGCCACGGGGCAGGGCTTGCAGGCGACTTTGGGCCGAACCTGACGAAGGTCGGTTCGCACAAAACCAAGGATGAGATCGTTGCGCAGATCATGGGAGGTAAAGGCGATATGCCACCTTTCAAAAGCGCACTGAAATCCGAAGAAATCGAAGTGCTAGCCGCATGGCTAGCAGACAAAAAATGATCGTATAAGCAGCATGGAGGGCTTTTATCGCATGGGTTTTGTTTCGGTACTAAGTTTTGCTCATCAACTAATTAATCAGCGGGCTCAGCCGGGTGATACCGTCATCGACGCGACCTTGGGCAACGGCGTGGATGCCTTGTTCTTAGCGAAGCTGGTAGGCACCCGCGGCAGCGTTTACGGCTTCGATATCCAGCAGCAAGCACTGGATCAAACAAAGATGCGTCTGGAGAAAGAACTTCCAGACGCATCTTCTTGTGTGCACATGAGCCTATGCAGCCATGCGCTCATGGAGGCGGCTGTGCCGCAGGACCGCCACGGCAAGGTCGCCGCGGTCACGTTCAATCTCGGCTACCTGCCCGGCGCCGATCCGGCGACCATCACGAAGCAGGAATCCACCATTCCTGCTCTCGAGGCTGCCCTCCGCCTGCTCCGCAAAGGCGGTATCGTGACCATCGTGCTCTACAGCGGACACGATGGAGGCTCGGAAGAAGCTGCGGCCGTCGAAAGCTGGGCCCAGCGCCTTCCGCTTGCAGCCTTTCAGGTGCTGCGGTACCAATTCATGAATACCAGCCCGCATGCTCCCTATCTCTTAGCTCTAGAAAAAAGATAGACGCATGATATAATGCTAGAGAGTGCATTAGCACTATTAGGTAGGAGAAATTAGAGAAGAAAGTAGGGATAGTTAGTGAAATCATACCCGCTTCAATTTCAACCTGAAATGAAAGAACGTGTCTGGGGTGGAAGAGCCCTAGAAAAGTTTGGTTTTCAGCTTCCAGAAGGCGCTATTGGCGAAGGCTGGATGATTGGCGATCACCCGAATGGAACGACAAAGGTTATTAATGGCGAATTAGCAGGCCTTGGTCTAGACGAAATTCGCGAGAAATACGGCAAAACGTTGTTCGGCACGAAAGGATTTTCCGAGAAAAACGGCCGTTTCCCACTACTCATCAAGTTATTGGATTGCGAAGACGATCTTTCCGTACAAGTTCATCCGAATGATCATTACAAGAATTTGGCTGCCGGCGAGCTCGGCAAAACAGAGATGTGGTACATCCTTGATGCCAAGCCCGGCGCCAAAATTATATACGGTATGCAAGAAGGCGTTACACGTGAAAGCTTAGCACAGGCAATTGCAGAGAACCGCATTTTGGACTGCTTACAGGAAGTGCCTGTTGAAGCCGGTGATTCCTTTTACATCCCAGCAGGAACTGTCCATGCTCTTGGCGCTGGTGTCCTAGTTGCCGAGATTCAGCAAAATTCCGATACAACCTATCGTTTATACGATTATAATCGTCCTGGACTGGACGGTAAACCTCGTGATCTTCATATTGAAGATTCGCTCAACGTTATCGCGTATGAAGGCTCCGGCTCCACTTTCATGAAAACAGATTTGAATGAAGCTAGCACATGGTTAACGCTCGCCCAGTCTCCTTTCTTCACCGTGGAAAAAGGCCTAGTAGGACCGAAATGGGAGCTAAGCACTTCTCCTGAAAGCTTCGTCATCCTCGTTATTGCAGACGGTAACGGAACCCTCCAGTGGGCAGATGGCAGCATCTCCACGAAGCCTGGCGACTGCTTCCTGCTTCCTGCCGATCTTGGCAGTTATGCGCTAGAAGGCAACATGACGGTCATTCGCAGCTACTTGCCTTAATTGATGTTCGATGAAGAACGTCCCACTCATCTTTTGATGAATAAGGGGCGTTTTTTTGTTATGCCTAATGCATGTGAGCTTGCGCGTTGGGGATTACTAACTGACGGGGATATCACTTTGGGGCTTACTTGAATTGGTACCTATCATCAGATTAGATGTAAAAAGTGCATCTAATCTAGCCAATATGCTCGATTCCATAAGAATACATGTAAAAAGTACATCTAATTCGACGAATATGCTGCGTTTTGGTGGAATATGCGGAAATTAGACGCACTAAATACATCTAATTTCCTGAAACCAGAGACAAGACCGATATTAGATGCACTATTTGCATCTAAATGAGAAGACACATAAACTATTCAAAAGTGTCTGAATGAGGTCATTTTGCTGATATATTGTTTACTTGGAGCAGAAAGCTATATTATGGATTAGTCCAAAAAGGCTCTCCACCTATCATCTCTAAGATGATTGTGGAGAGCCTTTTCTATTCCCAGCTACTATTCTTCGGATAAGCTGCTCTCTTTTAAAATAACGTCGTGCGCTCCGCCTTCAACAAGGCTGGTTGCGGAAACGAGCGCAATTCTCGCTTTGCTTTTCAGCTCGTCCAAGCTTAATGATCCACAGTTGCACATCGTGGACTTTATTTTGCCAAGCGTCTTGTCCAGGTTCTCCTGCAGGCCTCCAGCATAAGGAACATACGAATCGACGCCTTCCTCAAACAAGAGCTTGTTTTTGCCGCCCGTATCATAACGCTGCCAGTTGCGGGCACGATTGGAGCCTTCTCCCCAGTATTCTTTCACGAAGTTGTTGCCAACTTTCAGCTTTCTGGTCGGGCTCTCATCGAAACGTGCAAAATATCGGCCCAGCATAACAAAATCAGCGCCCATGGCTAAGGCTAATGTAATATGGTAGTCATGTACGATACCACCATCGGAACAGATTGGAATGTAGGTACCTGTATCTTTGAAGTATTGGTCTCTGGCTTCAACAACTTCCATAAGGGAAGAGGCTTGTCCGCGACCAATCCCTTTTTGCTCCCGAGTGATACAGATAGACCCGCCGCCGATGCCGACTTTAATGAAGTCCGCTCCTGATTCCACAAGATAAAGGAACCCTTCACGGTCTACAACGTTGCCTGCGCCGATCTTCACATTGAAATTCTCTTTCACATACTGAACCGTTTCACGCTGCCATTCGCTGTAACCATCTGAAGAATCGATGACCAGAATGTCTACTCCCGCTTCAACAAGCGCAGGCACTCTTTCTTTATAATCCTTCGTATTAATCCCCGCACCAACAATATAGCTTTTGTTACCGTCCAGCAGCTCCATCGGATTTTCTTTATGCTCATCATAATCCTTGCGGAAAACGAGGGTGTCGAGTTTCTGATGCTCATCCACAATCGGTAAACAATTCAGCTTGTGGTCCCAAATTAAATTGTTTGCTTCCGATAAAGTAATGCCTGATTTGCCGTAAATCAATTTATCAAAAGGCGTCATAAATTGATGGATTTGGCGATCCAGAGGGTCACGACTTGTCCGGTAATCACGCCCTGTTACAATACCAAGCAATTTTCCATTCGCTGTACCATCGTCGGTAATGGCAACTGTAGAATGGCCTGTTTCCTCCTTCAACGCCAGTACATCACTTAGCGTATGCTGGGGAGTTAAGTTCGAGCGGCTAACTACAAATCCTGCCTTGTACCCTTTTACTTTACGCACCATAAGTGCTTCTTCTTCAATCGATTGCGAGCCAAAGATAAACGAAATCCCGCCACTCCGCGCCAAAGCAATCGCCATTCCATGATCGGATACAGCCTGCATGACAGCAGATGAAAACGGGATATTGAGCGAGATCGCAGGCTCCTCACCTTTATTGAATTTAACTAACGGTGTCTTAAGCTTCACATTCGCCGGTGTACATTCCTTCGTTGTAAGATTAGGAATCAACAAAAACTCACTAAACGTGCGGGATGGTTCTAAGTAATACGTAGCCACTTTACGATTCCCTCCTTTGATCCATAGGTAAATTTTTTCAATCTTATCACTGAACCTCACCTGTGGTCAATGGATTTTTTTAGCAAATACCAATAAAGGCGTTACAAAACGGCGACCTATCGGCAGCTCGCTCTGTAACGCCTAAAAACCAATTTTACACCGGCTATTCGCGGGCGTATTTCACGCACCGCTAACATGTAGCCTTTTTTTCAAAAGATGGACGGACTTAAAGCGGCTTCTTGCCCTCATTCTCAATAAGTGGATCACGCTCATTATCTTCAATGATATTACGGGTAGAGTTGCGAAACTCGCGGAGCGTATCACCAAACGCTCGACCAAGCTGAGGCAGCTTAGACGGACCGAACACGATTAAAGCGATAGCTAGAATTAACACTAACCCAGATACACCAATATTGTTAAACATGAACATCATCCTCTTTTCTTTGTGCATAATTGAAAGTCAGCTGTTCGCAGGACTTTCCTGCATGGTTCGCCATTGCCAGCCCGCAACCATAACACTAATTTCAAACAACAGGATTAATGGCAGCGTGACCGATAGATGAGATATCATATCGGGCGGGGAGATGCATGAGCCTATGATCGCTAAACCAACGTAGGCGTATTTTCTCGTCATTTTCAATCGCTGCGGCGTCAGCAGACCGATTCTTGTTAGAAATAGAACAACTACGGGCAATTCAAAGGCGATTGCCATGGGGAATACAACTTCGAACAAAAACGAAAAGTAGCGGTCGATTCCATACGTTTCCACAGCGCCGACCGTGTGATTCATACGTATCATAAAACGAATCATCATCGGAAATACCACCCAATAGCTGAACGATACCCCGATAATGAACAGTGCAAATGACACCGGTATGTATGGAAGGGTGCTCTTAGCCTCCGCGTCCGTAAGACCAGGACGAACGAATGCCCACACTTGATAAAGCAGCACTGGAACTGTGAACAATAAAGCAACCAGGAAAGCGCACTTCATGTAGATTGCCAGCCCGTCCGTGAACGAGAACACGTTCCACTTTATCTCGCCCACCAAAGGTTGCGATTTCATATACCGCAGGATTCTAGGCGAAACATACAACCCAATGCTTAGTGTAACCACAAACCATGCGAACACAATCAGCAAACGTTTGCGGACTTCGGTCAAATGAAAGATCCAATCTTCCTGCTCCATCCCTTCACCCCATTAAACAAAGTCCTCTGCCTTAACTTGATTAAACAACCATTCCACCTTGTTTCAAATATTTCGCAATTCCTTCTACAGCCCGATAAGCAAGTGCCCCGACCGTACCCGTAGGGTTGTAGCCGCTGTTATGTGCGAAAGCTGACGCTCCGACAACGAAAACATTTTCAGCATCCCACATTTGCATGTAGGAATTTACGGCTGAAGTTGAAGGGTCTGCCCCCATAATGACGCCCCCGGTATTGTGCGTAGATTGATAAGGGACGATATTGTAAGGTCCTAATTGATCCGATGAGCCTATTGTCGTAGCCTTCATTTCCTTCATGATTTCAGCTGCCTTGCCAGCCATGAATTTGACCATTTGCCGGTCCTGCTCCTCAAAATCGAAAGTAACTCGAGGCAGCGGCAGGCCATAAGCATCTTTATAGGTAGGATCCAAGTCCACATAATGATGCTTCCATGGCAAACTGCTGCCCTGAGGAGATACAGCCAGTACACTGTTCGCATATTTGAGTGACTTTTGCTTGAAGTCTTTCCCCCATGTCGGTGTTCCTTTCGGAACCGAGTTGGTAGCGATGGGCCGCTGCCCCGTCTGTGAAATGCGCATTCCAGCCCCATGAAGAAAGTTAAGATTACTATGGTCGAAATTGTCTCCATTGAAATCAGGAATTTCCATACCAAGTGATCCTGCGCCGGCATACAAATTGAATTCCTTATCGTCAAAAAATCCGGCGGCTGAGCCCCCATTGGTCTGATAGCAATAATTTTTCCCGATAACTCCTTTGCCAGTAGCCGGATCGTAAGGCTTGCCCAACTTCGAAGTTAGCAAGAGCTTAATGTTATTGAACACGTAGCTCGCCATAATGACCACATCAGCCGGCTGCTCAAACTGTTCTCCCGTTATCGTGTTAATATAAACAACGCCACTAGCTTTCTTACCGTCATTGAGAATTTGTATAACATTAGAATAGGTACGCAGCTCAAAATTCCCTGATTTCTGGGCAACTGGAAGTACAGTGACCACGGCATCTGCCTTCGCTCCGTATTCGCAACCAAAGCGTTCACAGTATCCACAATATTGGCAGGCTGCCCGGGTGATCCCATCGGGATTCGTATATTGTTCCGACAGGTTGGCCGAAGGCATCATATAGGGGTGATATCCCAGCTTTTTCGTTGCTTCTTCAAACAGCTTCAAGACCGGAGTTTTCACCATCGGTTTAGTAGGAAAAGGGCTCGAGCGCTTACCAACCAAAGGGTTTTGGTCTGGATCGCCAGAAATTCCGGCCATCTTCTCGAATTTGTCAAAATACGGCTCTAATTGATCGTAGGTAATACCCCAATCCTGAATGGTCATTCCATCTGGTATTTTCTGTTTCCCATACCTCTCAACCGTTTTACTATAAATTTCAAAATCGTAAGGAAGAAACCGATAGGTTTGCCCGTTCCAGTGTATGCTTGCTCCGCCAAGTCCTTCCCCTAGCAGGAAAGAACCGTGTTCACGCATCGGAACTGCGGTCATTTTCTCCGTATTGCGAAACGTTACCGTTTCCTTCGATAGATCCTGCATGAGATCCAACCGCTGGGCATAACGCAGTTCATCATGCACCATATAGTAATCCTGTGTAGCTCGCGGCTTCCCGCGTTCCAATCCAACTACCTTAACACCTTGCTTAGCTAATTCCGCGGCAATGATGCCCCCGACCCATCCCATTCCAACAATCACAACTGGAACTTTCGGCATTTTTGTAGCCATATGCTCTTTCCTTTCTCACCTGTGTTTTGTGTTTTCACTAATGGGCGAAATGATCATGCAAACTACGCGGATCCATGACCACGAACTGATCTTTCTCCATAATACTGGCGTAGGTCATCTGATTACCTGGATATTTACGCATCTTCCATCCCAACATGTTCTTGTTACCCCCATACAACGGATCGCAGTAAACGCCCTCCATGGTCAGCCTGCAGAACAGATTGAAGAATGTTTTGCCCGTTATTCCGTTAATGACCATGATCTCGCCTTTTTCCATGGATGTCAGAATCGCGTCCTTCTCCTCCGGCGTCAAATCAACAAAGGACTTGGAATATTTGGTTTTGCAAGCCTCTTCCATACTTTGAAGCCCCATCGTGAATAACTCGTGGCGCTTGATGCTTTGATAATCCCCCTGCGTCACTTCCCCTTTTATAAAAGGTCCTGTCCGATACTCACGGGAATTCACTCCCCATGGACTGGCCAATTGATGGTCAATATAAAAAACGACGCCCAAATCTGTCGCTCCCGGTCCATTTTCATCTTTGGGAAAAATACGTTCAGCCGCCGCTTCTGTCAACTGCAGCTGCGCTTGATTGAAAAACATAGGGGCTTGATTGTAATCGGCTGCAGCTTGTGGCGCTGAAGATGGTACTGGTGCAGGAGCCGCCTGTTTTTTTCCAAATCCTCCTGAAATCGCACTGCCGACTACGCCCCCCACTACTACACCGCCAATAGCAGTCCCGGTATATTTCAAAAAACGACGCCGTGAGTGATCTGGAGAACTTACTTTGTTTTTATCCGCCAATTTCTCATCCTCCTTGGAGTTTTTAGTATAAATTGGTTGTTATGGATAGGATGAGCGACCGGTTCATTAATTATTCCGATTGCATGAAAAGTAGCGAATTCGGGAAATGTAGTGACAGAACTCGAATGAAGTAAAAGAAGGAGAATGATGCAGTTGAACAAATCATTTCTATGCCTCTTTCTATTGTTAGCCTTCTCCCTAGCAGCTTGTGGGAAGACGACACCTCCGGCAACAACGGGAACTCCAGCAGCTACAGGAACCCCAACGGCAACAGGAACCCCAGCAGCAACTAGCGGCGGGGCAACAACCAAAGTCGACGCCCAAGCTGTTTTTAAACAAAGCTGCGTGAGTTGCCATGGTGTTAACCTTGAGGGTGCAGTAGGACCTAATTTACAGAAAGAAGGCAGTAAGCGTTCCAAGGACGAGCTTGCAACGATTATAACGAATGGCAAAGGCGCGATGCCCAGCTTCAAAGGGAAGCTTACGGATGATGAAATCAGCTCTTTGGCTGTTTGGCTAGCAGACAAGAAATAATGGATGAAAAAAAGCTTCGCTCTCCGAGAAGGAAAGCGAAGCTTTTTTATGTTGCCGCCAATTGGCGCAGCGGCATGGTATAGTAGCTAGCCGGCTGCTGAGCGTCCGGCGGGAAGTGAACAACAAGCAGCTCTTTGCTGCTTTCGTCGATCTCTCCGCTCTGCAGATACGTCTGCAAAGCGAAAGGCAATACCTCAAGCATCGCGTGCTTGTGGAGGTCTTTTTCATTGATGCGGAGGCTCTGGAAGTCTCCACTCACGAGCTCAGGCTGCTCTGCCAGGAGCCTCAGGTACGCGTTCTGCTCGGACTTCTCCAAGGTGAAGTCCCACCAGATTTTGCGCGGCTTATATTTATGGCCCAGGAAATAATCCAGCTTCATCAGGCCTTCAATGACGTGCATGTTTATCGTTTCACGATGCATCAGGAAGTCGCGCAAGCGGGTAAATAAATCCTCAAGCTGATGCCCAATCTTCTGCCAACCGCGGCCTTCCCAGAAGTCGCCGAACTCTTGAAAGAAATCAAACGCCGAGGCGAATTCTTTGGCGATTAAATATTTGACCGTATGATCCATGCGATGCGCGTTCCAATATTTCTCGAGCACATCCTCCACCCGTTTGATGCGAATCAAATCGGTGAATGGCAGAATGTCATTGCCGAGAATCTCATATGGAGCATGGTCCATATAGACGTAGCCGTATTTATGAGCGTCATTACGCATACCCGTGCCACGAAGCATTTTCAGGAATCCGAGCTGCAGCTCTTCCGGACCTAGTTCAAAGACATCGTTAAACGTCTTGCGGAACGAGTTATAATCCTCTTCCGGCAAGCCGGCAATAAGATCAAGATGCTGATCGATTTTCAGACTATTTTTAACCTTAGATACCGTACGGCTCAGTTTGAAGAAGTTCTGCCTGCGCTGCACCAAATCGTTGGTCGTGTCATTCGTAGATTGAACCCCAATCTCGAAGCGGAATATACCCGGAGGGGCATTCTCTGCTAGGTAATCAAGTACTTCTGGACGCATAATGTCCGCAGTAATCTCAAACTGGAACACGGTGCCGCGATGATTCTCAATGAGGAATTCAAAGATTTCCATCGCATAATCACGCTTAATATTAAACGTCCGATCCACGAACTTGATTAGCTTCGCGCCGGAGTCAATTAAGTACAGCAGGTCTGACTTGGTACGTTCCATATCAAAATACCGCACACCGACCTCAATACTCGACAAGCAGAATTGACAGGAGAAAGGGCAGCCACGGCTCGTCTCGAAATATACAACACGATTAGCCAGACTCGGCACATCCTCTGCAAAACGATGCGGAGACGGGATATCATCCAGCTTCAGCTTAGGTCTGCCCGGCATCAGTATGACTTCTTCGCCTTTGCGATAAGCTAGTCCGTATACAAAATGATATTTGCGAGTCGTCGAAATTTCCGTCAGCAGCTGGTGGAAGGTCTCTTCCCCTTCGCCCATCACAATGAAATCGACCTCAGGAATGCGATTCATCCAGTACTCAGTATCATAGGAGACTTCGGGGCCGCCTAGCATGATCAAGAGATCTGGTCGAATCTTTTTGATCATTTTAATAATCGTTATCGTTTCTTCAATGTTCCAAATATAACAAGAAAAACCCAGTACATCCGGGGCTTTTTGATAAATGTCCGAAACGACGTTCATGACAGGGTCTTTAATCGTATATTCTGTAATTTCAACGTCAAAATCCTTCTCGCAGAACGCTTTCAGATAGCGTAAAGCCAAGGAGGTATGAATGAATTTGGCATTAAGTGTGGATACAAGTACTTTCATTATCAAAAAACCTCGTTCTGTTCTCGTTTATCGTACAATCTAATTCTACACGAAAACCGAGGAAATACAAAGGTAAGCCCTCCCAAAGAAGACTAAAGAACCATATCATCATCCAACTGAGGATTCTCATAAGGAAACTGCAAATAGGAAGCTTCCTGAATCGCATTTTTCCACCGTTCGGCATGGGAATACAGCTGATCTTCGACTTCTTGGATTCTTTGTTGCAATTCACCGGTATTTTCGGCGGGGCCACTTTGCAAAGCCTTTTGCAGGGTGGTGCGCTCTTCGAACCATTGCGTTAACTGATATAAAAGCATAAGGAATTCCCACCTTTTCTCACACTTTGTGTTGCAGCATGTAAGTAGAAGTGTTCCCTTATTTGGAGGTGGGCATACAGGTGGATACTGCTGTAAGGTTGGATTTCGGCTTCTTGGCCTACTTATTACCGCTTCGCCGACGTTTATGCTTACTTTGGGGTCTATTGACCTTCTAGGACATTCGAATCGGTATTCAGAACGACATTCATACTTCTATTGGATTTTTCCAATGAAGTCTACTCTCAGCCTTCGAATTTCGTTCTTCTATTGGAATAATCCAATGGAATTGACTTTTAGGCCGCCAAATACATACTTTCACTGGATTTAATCCAATGGAATCATAAGCTTGGTATCCGAAGTAGGGAACTCAGACCCAAAGAACCACAAACGCTAATTAAAGCGCCGTGGTTCATCTTCTGTTATAAGTGAGGATGTCCGCTACTTCAACACTGCCCCGTCTTGCACGAGAACAGATTGCAGCTCCGCAATATCAATTTGCGCAGGTTGAATACCATGCTTAACAGCAAGTCCTGCAGCTGAACCGGCTGCTTGCCCTGTTGCCATACAGCTTGGAGTGAGACGCGTTGTTGCGAGTGCTTCATGCGTCGTTGAGATACAGCGCCCGGCGGTGAGCAGGTTCTCGATTTTTTGCGGCAGCAGGCAGCGGTATGGGATATCGTAAGCTCCGTCACCTTCAACCCATGCAGCGGTTACACCTTTGCCGGATGGATCGTGAATGTCGATCGGATAACCGCTGCGTGCGATAACATCTTCAAAATGGCGTCCTTGCACGACATCGGCAACCTGCAGCGCATACTGGCCGTCAATACGGCGCGTTTCGCGGATACCGATTTGAGCGCCTACCGATGAAATCGAGGCTTTTTCGAAGCCAGGCAGGTTGTTCTTCATGAACTCTGCTACCATTAACACCTGCTTACGCCCCAGCTCTTCAGCTTCTGTCAAATCCTCAACATTAGTTCCATCGAACCCTTGTACACGCGTAGTGTTGACCAGTACTTCGTCGGCTTCAGGACCTGTGAAGAAGAGCACTTGATCTCGATTAATCGGCAGGTTCGCTTCCTTCCAGTGCTTGTAATAACCCAAAACACCGGACAAAGGCAGATCTGCAAGCTCATCAATTGGTGTCTTTTTATAAAATTCATCCGGATGGTCGATCATGTACTGTTTGACGACTACCAAATCCACACCGCGCATCCGGAACTTCATCGTCATCGGTTGTGTGAGTTTATCGCCGTCACGCCCTTGTAAACAAGGTGCTCCTGATAGATAAGCAAGATCCGCATCTCCTGTTGTATCGATAAATACTTTGCCCTTCACATCAATTCTACCCGACTTGGACGTCAATTGTACGGACTGGATACGGTTGTCCACGGTCTCTACATGATCAACAAAGCTATGGAATAGCAGCTTAACACCCGCTTCTTTCAACATATCAACAGCAAGCACTTTATAAATCTCAGGGTGGTATGGCGTAATTGTATTCACAAATCCCACCGTGTCTCGAAGATGGCCTGGGGATGCATTCATTGCCATGAGGCGGTCGATAATTTCTTGCGCTAGTCCTTTAATGACTTGCTTGCCATCTGTTGTATGAAAAGTCATCCATGGATAAACAAGCGCAGCGGTTGACATCCCGCCAATAAAGCCGTATTTCTCTATCAAAACCGTCTTGGCCCCGCTCCGTCCGGCCGCAATGGCTGCGTTCACACCTGCTGGACCTCCGCCTACAACGACGATATCTGCTTCTATTATTTTGTTCATCTGTATTCGCTCCCTTTGTTTAAGTTCTTCTGAGTTCCTTGCTTCCCACTTAGTGTAGTTTAAATTCAACCTTCTTTTTAGTTTAAAATTAGTTTAAAATTACAGTTCATTCATTAAATTAAAAAGGGGAATTACCCGACCTATGCGCAAACGAATTACGCTTCATGATTTGGCCGCTGAGCTCGGTCTTACGATACAAACGGTGTCTAAAGCGCTGCGTGGACTCCCCGGAATGTCCGAACAGACACGAAGTGAAGTGTTCCGGCTTGCACGCGAGCTTGGCTATATGACCAAAGATCAGAAACAAACGCTGCAGCTGGATCATATTTCACCCTATCCTGTTGTGAAGCGCCGGTTTGTGCTAGTCCAAAACAAACAGTCTTTAAACTTCAATCGACTATTGCTGCAAGGACTGCACGAAAGATTCATGGAATTCGGCCACACCGTGCAGCCTCTCCTCATTCCTCCACAGCTAAAGCCATCGCAATTTGAAGCATGGGCCGAGGATCAAGAACTGATGTATGCGGAAGGTGTGTTCATTGCACCGCGGATGAATTTGGATCTTCTGGAGCTGAAATTGTTGGAGCTTCCGCTCCCTCGCATTCTGTTAAACTTCCCACCGCCGGAAACCAAAGTAGATAGTGTGATATGGGATGTATACGAGGCTGTTTTTCAAGCTGTTCGAAGGCTTGTGCGAATGGGGCATCGGAAGATTATGTATGTGGGAGATGCGTTGGATCAACGTGGCTTCGTTATCCGGTGGCAGGCCTTTCGCGAGGCGATGAAAGAAGCCGGGTTTTCGGTGGATCCGCAGGAACACGCAACGGAGCGAGATGGCACAGATCAGTGGCTGCAGAATTTCGGAGTGCTCTATAGGACGCACAAGCCCACTGCCGTTATTTGCGGTATCGATGAGGAAGCTGCTCCTGTGTATCACACGCTGCGCCGCTTAGGGATTGCTGTTCCACAGCAATGCTCCTTAGTAGCACTGCTCAATGAACAAAGTGACACGCTCCCACTGTGCTCGCGCCCGCAGCTGCCGATTCGAGAAACCGGCTATCGCGCGGCGGATCGGATGCTTTGGCGGATAGCGAATCCGCATTTACCATTTGAACATGTGCGGTTACAGGGAGAATTTTTCGCGGGGAGCACGATTCAGAAGCTGGCGGGACAGGTAGCGGATAAGTAAATTCCCTTAGGACGTAACTTGAAAGTCGCGCGCTATATAGGATCTTCCCTCATAGCGTTTCTTTTGCTTTTGCGAACGTGGTATATTGTAAGGTGAATGATCTGACCGGAAGGTAAGCGATCGCAATAGGAGGTCTTTTTTATGCAAAAGAAGCAAGGTAAGTTTCAGAGTCCAAATAAAAGCCAAAACCAGAATCCCAAATTCAAGCAAAATAAGAGTCAGAGCCAGAGTCCTACTCCAACAAAAGGAAACCAAGAGATGAGCACTCGCCAGTACACCGTTAAGGAGTCCTCTGAGCTTCTGCCTTTTTTAATAGAAAAGCTTTCGAGCTTGGGTCGGAATTCGGTTAAAGCCATACTTGCCCGTGGACAAGTCGCAGTGAATGGCAAACCCGTAACAGCTTACAACTATCCCTTGCAGCCAGAGCAAACGGTCACCATTAACAAAGATAAAATCGTCGAAGATATCCCGCTCGCTGGTATGACGATTTTGCATGAAGATGAAGATGTGATTGTCATTCAAAAGGATGCCGGGCTATTATCTATCGCCACAAATACGAAAGAAAATGAGATTACAGCCTATCGTCAGCTCACGGCACATGTTCGGAACCACGATCCGAAGGCTCGGATTTTCGTTGTACATAGACTGGATCGAGATACATCTGGCGTGATGATGTTTGCCAAAAACGAGGAGGCTCAGCAGCACCTACAGAACACTTGGCAGGAAAGTGTCAAAGAGCGTACTTACGTTGCACTAGTTGAAGGTATGGTAAAGAAGCCTGAAGGGACCATTTCCTCATGGCTCAAAGAGCATACGAAGTCGCTTAAAATGTTTTCGACGCCGTATCCGAATGATGGACAACACGCAGTTACTCATTATAAAACGCTGCAAGCGAACAAGAGCTTCTCACTGTTAGAAGTTAATCTCGAAACCGGCCGCAAGAATCAAATCCGCGTTCATATGCAGGACATCGGTCACCCCGTTGTTGGCGATAAGAAATACGGTTCAAAGACGAAGGAAATCGGCCGCCTTGGACTGCATGCGCGAGTGCTTGCATTTTTGCATCCGACAACGGGTCAGCTGCTGCGATTTGAGACGCATATTCCGAAGGTGTTTTTGAATCCGTTTAAAGAGTTACCTGTGAAGAAATAAATGGCTTGGGGAGCGATAAGAGATGCAAATCGTTGTGCTTGATGGCTACACACTAAATCCTGGCAATCTGGACTGGAACGTATTAGATTCACTCGGTGAGCTTGCTGTCTACGATCGAACTGCTGAATCGCAGATCATTGAACGCGCTGCTGACGCGGAGATTGTGCTGACGAATAAGACGCCGCTTTCTGCTCAAATGATTCAACAACTGCCCAAGCTTCGCTATATTGGCGTACTTGCGACGGGATACAATATCGTTGATATTCAGGCGGCCAAGGAGAATGGCATTATTGTCACAAACGTTCCTGCTTACAGCTCGAATTCTGTTGCTCAATTGGTCTTTGCTTTGTTATTGGAGTTTTGCCATCGGGTGCAGCAGCATAGTGACAGCGTGCTTAATGGAGATTGGTCTGGGTCGATTGATTTCAGCTACAGCCGATCTCCGCTCATGGAGTTAAGCGGTCAAACCATGGGGCTAATTGGCTTAGGGCAAATCGGCAAACAAACCGCGTTGATCGCGCAAGCGATGGGGATGAAAGTTATCGCGACTGGTAGCGGAAGAAATGTCCCTCAACCTGTTGAGGGCATCGAGTGGGTGCAGCTCGACGAGCTGCTACAGCGCTCTGATGTCATTAGTCTCCACTGTCCGCTGACACCGGCTACGAATCAACTGATAGATGCTAAACGGATAGCTCTGATGAAACCGACAGCTATTTTAATTAATACAGCACGAGGCGGTCTTCTCAATGAGGAGGATGTCGCTCATGCGCTCAACGAAAGCAGATTGGCAGGAGCCGGTCTCGATGTCCTGACCGTAGAGCCTCCTCGGCCAGACAATCCCTTGCTGCATGCACGAAATGTGATCATTACCCCGCATATCGCGTGGGCAACTAAAGAAGCACGAGCTAGACTGATGGATACGGCGGTTGGTAATGTACGTGCTTATCTAGATGGGCGTCCGGTGAATGTGGTTGGGTAGTGTGTGGAGTACGGTGGAGTGAGTAGTGAATGAATGAATGAATGA
>NZ_WHOC01000153.1:0-5225 GCF_013141785.1 Paenibacillus germinis | reverse complement strand
ATGAACATACGTATCCGCATAGGAATTGGACCGACCAAGATACTTGCAAAGCAAGCGACTGATAATTTCGCAAAGAAGAACGTAAATGGTATTTTTACACTTGGTAAAGAAGATGTGGAGCGTGAGTTGTGGCCACTAGCCGTTGATAAGATGTATGGAGTTGGATCGCGTATGACTCGCCACTTCGTCGCACTCGGTATGACGACAATAGGTCATGTTGCTAGGACACCTCTTGCGACTCTCAAGCAGAAGTTTCGAGCTCGTTTTGGTAAACAGTCAGACATACAGGCTGAGGTGATGTGGCGTACTGCCAACGGATTAGATGACAGTCCAGTCACACCAGGAACGTTTGACGTAATGCCTAAATCAATCGGGCATGGAATGACTTTGCCACGAGACTATTCGACCGCGGAAGAAGTTGATATTGTACTCTTGGAATTAACCGAAGAAGTATGTCGGGATGCAAGAGCAAAAGGGTTTACAAGCGGGACTGTTCATGTTTTTTGCATGTGCTCGCCATACGATGCACCAACAGGTTTTAGTCAGCAACGGAAAATGCCGCTGTGTACGAATAACACACTGAAAGTATATCGATCAGTTCGCGAGATATTTCACCGTAACTGGAATGGTCTACCTGTGCGTAAAGTCGGAGTTACACTCGGCTCACTTGTCGATGAAGAGGTCACGCAATTGGATTTATTCGAAGATGTTACAAAGGTCCGTGAGCTCGATCGTGTCGTGGATGGTATTAAAGACCGGTTTGGTAGTACGGCACTCATCCGCGCATCAAGTATGATGAAAGCCGGTCTCGCGGTAGACAGAGCTAGAAAAATTGGAGGGCATTATCGATGAGCAAGAAATTAGAACGGAACGGTTTATGGGAGTCTAGTCGGATGATGCTTCCACAACATAAAGAATCTGCAATAAGAAACCAGAAAGAAATGCAACGCATCCAGCGTCTAGTACTTGATGAGCAGGAAGTGCAAATTATATCAGCCACACTGAGTCAGTCACAGATGTACAAGAAGACGGTTGAACTCACATTATATGGTGAGTATCAGCCACGTACCATAACGGGTATTGTGACACGCAGCAAACACGGCGAATTCCGAGTTGACACTGTTGATCCATCTAATGGAGTTGAGGACTGGAGTTGGATCAGCTATAAAGATGTGTTGAGGGCAGAGCTGAGTAAAGAGTTTACTTAGGATGAAATGATATATCCGTAGAAGCGTTGGGAGAGAATAAAACACCACCTAAATGTAATTTTACGAGTGGTGTATGCAAGGCTTAGGGTACCACCAACAAAACGCGGAAAACATACGCTAAGCCCAGAGTGATAATCTGTAACCTGATTCCTCTTTCTTGTAAACGGTGCGATTAGGTGCAGAAGTCCACCCCTCTTTCTTATTTCAAATTTCAAATCGGAAAACGGAGATAAACCCTTAAAACCGAGGGACGGGCAGATTAGTGCAATTCACCTCGTACAAATATGGTAGAATAATGGTAAAATGAAGGAGATTTTCCCAGAGATGATTAGAGGTTATGATCTGCCTGAAACTCTTAGTCGCTTATTCGTAATAGATGATGAATTGTATAATAATTACGGGAGTAAGCTTGTCGATTATTTAGGGATCTACTTGGATTTCATTGATGATTTTGGTTATGAGTGTACTCCGCAGGATGCAATTGTTTTTGCAAGAACTGGGGCAGATGGAGACCATTTTGCTTTTCTTACTAAACAAGATACAGTTTTTACACTCGAGGAAGCACCAATTGTTTTTATTCAACCTATGGATTTTGATAATCCAATTAAATTAGTTGCTAAAAACATAAAAGATTTCCTTTCCCTTTTTATTACCCTTAAGGAATTATACGTTCTCGAGAGGTTTGATTTATATCAGAGCAAGATTGATTTTATTGATGATTACAAGAAGAATTATCATAATGTAATATTAGAAAGAGAAGAAAAAATTTCATTAATCTCAACCGAGTTACTAAATCGAATCGAGCTAAGAACTATTGAGGATGCTTATCAGTATATTAAAGAATTAAACAAAGATAATGTGTAGATTAATTTAACTGAAGGTTGCAGCAGGTAGAATGAATCATTCCGCTAACGGGAAACGAGAGTTCTATAACTACTAATTAGGCAGACACAGTTAACTTTTTTCAGATCGAACCATCAGTATCTACTAAGTGTCCCATCTTGGTATAATAATATTTCAAATCCAATAAAGCTGATACCCGTGTAGAACGGATATCAGTTTTTTTCGTAGATCAACCTCCAGAGCTTATTAATCACTTTTTTCAGACGCATTTATCCAATGGCAAAGGTCCTTGCGTCTATACACACTAAGCATGAGACCTACTGCCGCAAATTGTTACGCAACTTGTGTTACATTAACAACGTCTATACTTTTGGGATTATTTGTTAGAAGTTTAAGGGATGAAAATGGAGGCGATAAAAGATGAAATATAAGTTGGCATTAATTTGCGGAGTCATATGGAGCGCTTCTTTTTCTCAATTCGTTTTTGCAGATGAGTGGTCCCCAAGCCTACCGAAAACTATCACGCTTCTGCATGAAACGAAGTTATATGCAAGCCCAAATGAACTCTCCACATCATGGGCATCTTTGACTCCGCAAGATGTTCAAACTGTGGAAGCAGAAATGGATTGGTATAAACCTTTTCCCAATGAACAGAAATGGGTGAAAATTCATACAAACTGGCTTGGTGATCAATGGGTGCATATTGATTTTCATGAGATCGGTAGGATGACGCCTAAAGATGAGTTTCTTGATGTATTGGGCCCCATGCCGTTGTTCACCAAACCAGAATGTGGATACACAGGAGCGACGCTCGCTAGTCAGATCGTTCATACCAAAGGGATATTTTATCGTCCATTGCAAAATCCTTCTTGGCTACTCGACACCTGGCTAGGTGACAAATGGTTCACACCATCTGGCGTTTTGGTGATAGAAGGTGTATCCAAAGTATCGCCCGATGTCAAAGTGAATTTGCAAGGAACAGCATCTTTGTTTAACGCACCTGAAAATCAACCCTATATTCCTAATGCGGCGGTGATCGAACCGCAACTCGTAAGTGCAATTGCCCAACAGGGGGACTTTTACAAAGTAACCACGAATGATGGAAAGCATGGTTGGGTCTCCCATAGATATGAACAGCCAACTGGAGTAGAATTGATCAACACCGACATCCTTTTACCGAAAACAACAAACATATACGCTTATCCCAATCTTCAAAGCTTTTTGGATCCATTAGCCCCCCAAACGGTGCATGCGCACGCTAAGGTGCAAGATATATGGGGCAATACATGGTTTCAAATTCGAACTTGGGTGGGTGATGCCTGGATACTCCATAATGACAGTGCAGAACTTAATCCTAATAAAATTCCTGACAACAATGGATACATTGATGTATTCCCCAAAACGATTTCAGGAGACAAAACAGTTTGTGGTCGGTTATATGTAATGAACATGCCGCAATACGAGAGCTACGGCGGATTTAGCTTCACTTTGCAAATGATAGATAGTAACGGAAACCTACTAGCTAGTGCAGAAACGAGTGTTTCAGGTGTGCAACAAAATGACGATATCTCATTCACGACGGTGTTGGACAAATTTGAAGAGAGTTTTTCAAACTACACATTCCGACTTTCAAACGTGAAATTCATAAAAGCCTATTAATTAGAAGGCTGCCGACATCAAATGATCGGCGGCCTTCTCAGCTAACGGGCAGTTATCCGCGATTACAAAAGCAGGAAAATAGATCATCTTTATCGAAAATTATTTGAATTATAATTAGAGTTATTTCTCTGAACCGGAGGCAATTTAAGTTGACTAAATATATTCAATTACTTTTCGTTGTTATTCTTCTCTTCATCTCAGGCTGCAACAGTAGCACTACATCTTCCGAGGCAACCCCGACCAACGTATCGTCTGCCGATTCGACAGTATCACCTGAGGTCAAAAGTGTGCCTCCATCCTCGTCTCCACCCACAGAACTTGCAGCACCAACTTCGACTTTATCGTCAGCCAGCCCTTCAAAGATGACTCCTTCTGTCCCCCAAAAAATAGACTCTATTATAGGGGAACCACTGAAAGATCAGTCATTTCAAGTCAATTTTGAAAATTTTGGGGAATCTGAGTTTATAACCACTAAAGAAAACGTAAAAGGCAAGAACCGGCCGCATCTTTACTTCAAAAGTGGGGAGTCGGTTGCCGAGTTGAAGTATGAGCTTGAATCGCCGGAGTCATTCTATACCGTTTCTGCGGTCTCTTTTCGAGATGTAAGTGGTGACGGAAAAAAGGACATAATCGTGATCGCGGACTATACAACAGGATTTGGGTATATGGGCGCAATCCCTATTTCGCAATTAATAATCTTCAAGCAGACCGAATCTGGGTTTAATGAGGATCACTCTATTGAAGACAAGGCTCGCTCCGGAGTTCCATACCGAATCTTGACAGTCCCGGATGTGATGATCGGCTTAAAAACTGACCCTAAAGAAAGCATACCTAATGCTTGGCAACGCCTGCACCCTGGAACCTATAAATTGGAGGGCTCCGGTGAACTAGGTGGCTCCACGCTGACCATAAGAAGAACTTCTGGTGATGGTCTATTATTTAATCTCGATGCTTTTTATGCTGCAAATAAAGAGGCATTAAAGCAAGGAGGAGTTAATGTCGGGACCATTGACTCGGCTAAAGCTACCCCCTCATCTGGAGAAATGATTTTCAAGGATAGTAATTATGAATTATCCTTCTACATGATATCCAGCACGGATCTTTATGTCCGGGACAATGGCCAGCCATACTTTGGACTTAACGTGTACGTAAATGGAATCTACACTCCCAAATGATCCGAAATGATAATAAGTACATAAAGCAAGTTGTACAACTACGCTAACGGAAACGAGAGTTCAAAGAAACGTTAAGCAGCCGCAGAAAGGACGATGACATGAGTTACGTTATTCGGTTAATTAACGAAGCTAAGACGCTTTCAGACTGTGAAGTTTATCCTGCATCGGCTTTACCAAGACTTCGTTCTTCTCACATATTGCCACCCGATCTTGAAGAATTTTATAAAGAGTGCGGTGGCATGCAGATTTTCAATGATTCTGATTTTCCTTATCGTGTGATTCCACCAATAGAGATTAAATTGGCTAATTTAGAGATCCTTGGTGAAGAAGTGGAGGATGA
>NZ_WHOC01000152.1:0-1060 GCF_013141785.1 Paenibacillus germinis | reverse complement strand
AACAATATACTGATTAGTATCGTTATTGATGATATTCAGACACTGGAAAATTACTTTTCTAATTTGTCTGTAGGTGGTTATGTTATCATGCCGTTATCAGAAATGCCCTGGTCTTCCTGCTTCGGAATGTTGGTTGATAAATTTGGTGTTGTTTGGAAATTTAATCGTGACGCAGATAAATTTCTTGATAAAGTGATTTCCAACAAACGGTAGCTCAAAAAAATGGTCTTGCAACTAAAGACCATTTTTTTTAATATTCCTTTTGTAATCAATATAGAAAGGAAAATGTATTATACTATGGAAATGAAAAATTTTATTCCAGTAAAATCGAGAGAAGATTTAAGAAATTGGCTGCAGAACAATTGCAAGACTGAAAAGTGTTGCTGGGTCTTGGTTAGTATGACGCCCACCCCCGATGTGCTGTTATATTTGGACGCGGTCGAGGAAGCTTTGTGCGTTGGATGGATCGATGGAGTCAAGAAGAAAATTTCTGAAACGGAGCTGGCTCAGAGACTATCTCCTAGAAGTAAAAAAAGTTCATGGACTGAATTAAATAAAGAACGTGTCCGTCGCCTCGAAAAGTTGGGGTTAATGAGAGACGAAGGAAGAAGGGCTCTTCCTGATATGGATCACGATTCTTTTAGAATAGATGAAGATATAGAGCAAAGGCTAAAAGAGGAAAAGCAAGTATACGATAATTTCATGGCATTTCCAGATCTTTATAATAGAGTTCGGATCGACACGATACAAAGCAATAAGAATCAGTCAGAATTGTTTAGGAGCAGATTAGATAAATTCATAACAAATACTAGAGAAAACAAAATGTACGGTCAATGGAATGATAATGGACGTCTACTAGATTATTAAGGTGCTCTGGGGCAATTTTCAAACCTTCAAATCCACGTCACTCGGCTGTCATAATGAACAACGACCGCCGATCAGGCCCGCCGAGCTTATTCTCGAAATAACCATCTATTTCGACTATCACATTCATCACCGCCGTTTGCTAATGAGCGACTGTCTTCACAGTATAAGGAGTTGGTAAAGTCAGATTACGTGA
>NZ_WHOC01000151.1:0-1813 GCF_013141785.1 Paenibacillus germinis | reverse complement strand
GATCACGAGCAATTCCCCGATCGGATCATGATTGGCAGTGAGAGCACCAGTTGTACGACCACGCGCGGAATTTATGAAAATGATACTGTGTTGGGGTATTGTTCATCCTATGGAGATCAGATTCCAGAGTGGTCCTGTTCGCATGAAAAATCATGGCAAGATATCGTAAATCATCCTCATTTGACCGGTATTTTCGTTTGGACGGGTTTTGATTACAGAGGAGAACCGACACCTCATCAATGGCCTTGTATTGGATCTCATTTCGGGATCATGGATAGCTGCGGATTTCCAAAGGATGCTTACTTTTACTATAAATCGGCCTGGACGGATGAGCCGATGGTGCATGTGATGCCCCACTGGAATTGGTTGGATAAAGTAGGGCAAGAGATCGTTGTATGGACGTATAGTAATTGTGAAACAACGGAGTTGGTTCTTAATGGTCAGAGTCTGGGTGAAAAGGTTGTTGACCGGAACTCACGTATGGAGTGGAAAGTAAAATATTTCCCTGGAGAGCTTATAGCTATAGGGAAAATTGCTGGTAGGGAGATCGTAAGAAAGGTTATGTCTACCGCAGGTAATCCATCAAAAATTACGATGGAATCGGATAAAATAACGCTAAATGCCAATGACACTGATGTAGCGATGATTAAAGTATCAATTCTTGATCACGCGGGTGTAATCGTACCAACTGCGGACAATCAAATCTTATTTATGATCGAAGGTCCGGGTAAGATTCTCGGCGTTGGTAATGGAAACCCGAGCAGTCATGAGCCCGATAAAGCGACTCACAGAAGAGCGTTTAACGGACATTGCTTGGTCATTATTCAAGCAACTGTTGGGAAAGGCGCGATTTTGTTAAGAGCATCTTCAACCTCTCTTGAGTTTGCCACGATTGTCATTGAAGTCATATAAGAACATTGTACATCTAGGGACAAGTCGATATCGGAGAAGGGGCGCTGATAAATGGAAGATGTTCCCTATCCCGCTGGGAGACAATCAAGGGTTTTAACTTGAAAAGCTTCTACACGGACAGAAAGCCGCGATAAATCCTTTAAAGTGGCCAAGTAATAGGTAGTCAAATAAGGGGGGAATTGTCGGACATAAGGCGATGTCTTATCAGGACATTCCTCCTTTTTTACTTGACTTCTGCATCCGATTCAGTAAGATGCCATTTAATGGCTTTCGCTGCTGAGTATTCCCGAGTAAATGGAGGAATCCCTGTTAACTTGGAAGAATTTGCACGAATACAACACTTAAGATGACCTATGCACTTGAAGTAAATATTTGTAAATGTCTCTGCTCCATTGGAATTCATACAGTGTTTTTCTAACTCAGGCTCATGGATGACGCATTCCGCTGGATATTTTCCAGCAGAATTGCCTCAAATGGAGCCATTTAGGCCCTGTGGAATGCATTTCATTGGAGAAATTCCAATGAACGTACGATGATCAATGCTCGAATAGAGATTCTGCTGTATTTTCTCCAATGAAACTGACGAAACCGACACATGATCTCTTCCAGTTTAAGATATCCAGCATCTTCCTCCAACTGCATAACTCCTGCACTTAAGATAGTCAATTCGATCTGATGAATTCAGGAACTAACCACTATACCCCGTCGCACGGGGTGCTGGTCAAGAAATTTGAGGAACCAGTCAAGGCAATATGAACGCTTCGCGGCCTTGACTGCTTCAGCACTTTTAATTGATCAGAAGTGAGTTTCCAGCAAGCGACGATCGTTTAATGCTACACGAATGTAAGCGTTTACTTAGTTTTGAAGGGGGTGAGTCTTGTGTGACCGTCCTTGTAAAATA
>NZ_WHOC01000150.1:0-1079 GCF_013141785.1 Paenibacillus germinis | reverse complement strand
CTACACGCGACGCAGGCTCTATCGGTGGCGGTATTACGAAAAGATTGGTACAAATGGCTGAACAACAACTACAAGGCTTTCAACGTTAATTCTTTGATGTAGGAGCAAGTTAAAAAGACTCCAATCACCTTTTCTCCTTCTGGTGAATGAAGTCATTTTTATGTTGATTAAGTATGTTATCCAGTCACACGACTCACAATTTTTAGAACCGCATCTCTCGTTAATTTGTTTCCGCCAACAGCGATGAGGTTTACCGTAGCATGAGCTAGTGCTAATGGTATCTTGCAAAATTTCAGTGCTGGACCTTCCTTCAGGTCTGCGATATAAGAGTCGGCGAGTTGTAAATTGCGACGTGTGTACCGTTGCATCTCATTGAATCCCCAACCGTCAGGAAAGAAGTCAACGCCACGTTTAAGATCCTCCGCTCTATTTCGGAGGATATTTACCGACTGCAGTCCTCTTCCGAAGGCAATCGCCTTCGTTAAATCCGATTGCGTCCCATCATGCCACAACCATAGTTCTGATAGCATTTCTCCAACCATACCAGCCACGCTATAGGTATAGCGGTCCAGATCCTCTTCCGTGTGAATATTCCACCCGTTCTGAACCCATTCGGCCATTTGTAACGACATCTTTGCGATGTAATGATATACGATTGAAGCTCCGGAGGGTGGACAAAGAAGCGCCCATTCATCGAGTTGCATTGTAACAGCAGGTAATTCTGCCCCATACGGTGATAGTAATTTTTGTGTTGCTTCGATAATATGTGGGGATTGGAATGCCTCGTGTATCCCGAGCAATAACTCCACTTTCAATTGGTCTGTGAGTTCATCATGATCCTCGATTTCATCTATAGCTCGCATACACAGATAGGCAGATGTTACAGCCTCCCTCAATCCTAAGTCCAAGTTACTTATCGGAATATAAAAAGTACGGCTCGTTTTCTTCAACATGGTCATTGCATCATTCAGGACGACGTTAGTGATGGATGCTCCCTCCAAGTAATAGATTATCTTTTAACTTACTCATAGCTTTATATCATGATAACATACATTGATATTGTCAATCCAAATACTATA